>NZ_JAKMTB010000010.1 GCF_025772985.1 Campylobacter sp. CNRCH_2014_0184h
CAAAGGGTTGTTTAATGGTGTAAAATTTTTCATAAAATTTGGCTCTAAGATCGATTATTAATTCATTTTCTAAAAAATCATCAAGTTCACTGGAAAAATTTTCTTTATAAAATTTTTCTATATTAAAATCTTTGATTTTCTCCCCTTGTTTTAATTTATAATAAGGTATTAAATCTTTTGCTAAAATAGAACCAAAAAGATTTGAAAATATTAATACATTTTCATCTATATATTTTTTAGAAATTTCATCCAAACTCTCATAATCTAAATATTCAAAAGCAACACCATTGTATCTTTGAATTGCTTTGGTTGTATCTTTTTTTAATATATCATGACTAAGATTATATAGTTCATCTTTGTCTTTGATACCAAAAAATTTTTCAAGAACATTTTCATCACATTCTTTAATAAAATTTTTGTATTTAGCAATTACTTCAAGTCTTTTATCGTATAGCTTGTTAAATATGAATGATTTTTCATTTAAACAACTATGTGTATTTATTTTACTTTTTCCCTCACTAGGTGAAAATAAAATTTTCATAATTAATCCTTTATTTTTTAAAAATTATACAAAATTATTTAAAACACTTGACATTAATTCAAAATTACATTATAATTCAACTTTATTTTTTGCTGGTTTAGCTCAGTTGGTAGAGCAGCTGCCTTGTAAGCAGCAGGTCGGGGGTTCAAGTCCCTTAACCAGCTCCATTGTTAATAGCAGTGTTTGACCAGAAATAAAAAGCATTATTATTCATGGTGAGTTACTCAAGTGGCCAACGAGGGCAGACTGTAAATCTGCTGGCTTTCGCCTTCCGTGGTTCGAATCCACGACTCACCACCATTGCTTTGCGGGAGTAGCTCAGTTGGCTAGAGCATCAGCCTTCCAAGCTGAGGGTCGCGGGTTCGAGTCCCGTTTCCCGCTCCAACCTGATTTTGGTAGAGTGAAACTGGGAGCTGTTTTTAAATTCAGAATTTCTAGCAGTTTCAAATTTCCAAAATTTTATAGTTTATGTTTTTAATTTTTCTGAGCGCTCGTATGGCTCAGAGGTAGAGCACTCCCTTGGTAAGGGAGAGGTCGCGGGTTCAAGTCCCGCTATGAGCTCCATTGATTTCAAAAGATTATAAAACATAAATTAGTATTTGTTTGTAAATTTTATATGGAGGAAAAAGATGGCTAAAGAAAAATTTTCACGTAATAAGCCTCACGTAAATATTGGTACTATTGGTCACGTTGACCACGGTAAAACTACTTTAACAGCTGCTATCTCTGCTGTTCTTTCAAGAAGAGGTTTGGCTGAGCTTAAAGATTATGATAATATCGATAATGCTCCTGAAGAAAAAGAGCGTGGTATTACTATTGCTACTTCTCACATTGAGTATGAAACAGAAAATCGTCACTATGCTCACGTAGACTGCCCAGGTCACGCTGACTATGTTAAAAACATGATTACTGGTGCTGCTCAAATGGACGGTGCTATTCTTGTTGTTTCTGCAGCAGACGGCCCAATGCCACAAACTAGAGAGCACATCTTGCTTTCTCGTCAAGTAGGTGTACCATATATTGTTGTTTTCATGAACAAAGCTGATATGGTTGATGATGCTGAGTTATTAGAATTAGTTGAAATGGAAATTAGAGAATTATTAAGCTCTTATGATTTCCCAGGAGATGATACTCCAATTATTTCAGGTTCTGCTTTACAAGCTCTTGAAGAAGCAAAAGCTGGACAAGATGGTGAATGGTCTAAAAAAATCTTAGATCTTATGGCAGCAGTTGATGAGTATATTCCAACTCCAGCTCGTGATACAGATAAAGATTTCTTAATGCCTATCGAAGATGTATTCTCAATTTCAGGTCGTGGTACAGTTGTTACTGGTAGAATTGAAAAAGGTATTGTTAAAGTTGGTGATACTATTGAAATTGTTGGTATTAGAGAAACACAAAGCACTACAGTAACTGGTGTTGAAATGTTTAGAAAAGAAATGGATCAAGGTGAAGCAGGAGATAACGTTGGTGTTCTTCTTCGTGGAACTAAAAAAGAAGATGTTCTTCGTGGTATGGTTCTTGCTAAACCTAAATCAATCACTCCTCATACTGATTTTGAAGCAGAAGTTTATATTTTAAATAAAGATGAAGGTGGACGCCATACTCCATTCTTTAATAACTATAGACCACAATTTTATGTAAGAACAACTGATGTTACTGGTTCTATCCAACTTGCAGAAGGCGTTGAAATGGTTATGCCGGGCGATAATGTTAGAATTACTGTAAGTCTTATTGCACCAGTTGCACTTGAAGAAGGTACTCGTTTTGCTATCCGTGAAGGTGGCCGTACTGTTGGTTCAGGTGTTGTTTCTAAAATTATTAAATAATTATAAGCGAGATTTAATCTCGCTTTTTAAGGAATAAAAATGAGAATTAAAGTTGGTTTAAAATGTGAAGAGTGCGGTGATATTAATTATAGCACTTTTAAAAATAGTAAAAATACAACTGAAAAGTTAGAATTAAAAAAATATTGCCCAAGATTGAAAAAACATACAATTCATAAAGAAGTTAAATTAAAAAGTTAAGGCTTTTATAAAAAAGCCCTTAGGGCAATAGCTCCAACGGTAGAGCGCCGGATTCCAAATCCGATGGTTGGGGGTTCGAATCCCTCTTGCCCTGCCACAAAATAAGGTAAAATATGGAAAAACTAATAACTTATTTTAAATTGTCAAAAGCTGAATTAGGAAAAGTAATTTGGCCTTTGAAAGAGCAAGTTAGAAATGCTTATATTACAGTTTTTGTAGTTGTTACTGTTGTTTCATTATTTTTAGCATTAGTTGATTTGATTATGTCATTTTCATTATCTAAGATTATAGGATAGAAAAATGAATCATAAATGGTATGCAATTCAAACTTATGCAGGTAGTGAGATGGCTGTAAAAAGAGCCATAGAAAATTTAGTTAGAGATCATGGAATTCAAGAGCAATTATTAGAAGTAATTGTTCCAACTGAAGATGTGATTGAATTTAAAAATGGTAAAGAAAAAATAAGCGAAAGAAGTTTATATTCAGGCTATGTATTTGCCAATATAGACTTATCAACAGAGCTTTGGCATAAAATTCAGTCTTTACCAAAGGTTGGTCGTTTTATAGGTGAAAGTAAAAAACCAACCCCATTAAGTGAAAAAGATATCAATCTTATTTTAGAAAAGGTGAAAAATAAAGCAGCACCTAAGCCTAAAATTTCATTTGATAAAGAAGAAAGTGTAAGAATAACTGAAGGTCCTTTTGCAAACTTTGTCGGTATTGTAGAGGAATATGATATGGTTAGAGGCGTTTTAAAGCTAAATGTTTCTATATTTGGTAGATCAACTCCAGTAGAAATCTTATACTCTCAAGTTGAAAAAATAGTTTGATTATATAGTAAGTAAAGGAGAAAGGTTATGGCTAAAAAAGTCGTAGGAGAAATTAAATTACAAATAGCTGCTACTAAGGCTAATCCATCACCTCCAGTTGGTCCTGCTTTAGGCCAACAAGGTGTTAATATTATGGAATTTTGTAAGGCATTTAATGAAAGAACAAAAGATATGGCTGGTTTTAATATTCCAGTTGTTATTACTGTTTATGCAGATAAAAGCTTTACATTTATAACAAAACAACCACCAGCTACAGATTTAATTAAAAAAGCTGCAGGTATTTCTAAAGGTGCAGATAACCCTTTAAAAAATAAAGTAGGTAAATTAACTAAAGCACAAGTTTTAGAAATTGTAGATAAAAAAATCACTGATATGAATACAAAAGATAGAGAGCAAGCTGCTAAAATTATCATGGGTTCTGCTCGTTCTATGGGTGTTGAAATCGTAGATTAATACTCTTTACCGCCAAGAGTTTAAAAAGGCGGTAGCACTTTATATAAAATGCGGAGAAAATTGATGTCTAAAAATACTAAAAGATTTACAGAATTATTAAAAAAAATAGATTCAAATAAAAACTATTTAATGGATGAAGCAATAAGCACAGTAAAAACTCTTGCTTCTGCTAAATTTGATGAAACAGTTGAAATTGCTTTAAAATTAAATGTTGATCCAAGACATGCAGATCAAATGGTAAGAGGTAGTGTTGTTTTACCTTGCGGTACAGGTAAAAAAGTTCGTGTTGCTGTTATTGCAAAAGATGCAAAAGCTGATGAAGCAAAAAATGCAGGTGCTGATATAGTTGGTAGCGATGATTTAGTAGAAGAAATTCAAAAAGGTAATATGAATTTTGATGTTTTAATTGCTACACCAAATTTAATGGGTCTAGTAGGTAAAGTAGGTCGTATTTTAGGACCTAAAGGTTTGATGCCAAATCCTAAAACAGGTACAGTAACAATGGATGTTGCTCAAGCTGTTAATAATGCTAAAAATGGACAAGTTAATTTCCGTGTTGATAAACAAGGAAACATCCATGCAGGTTTGGGTAAAGTTAGTTTTACTCAAGAACAATTAAAAGAAAATATGACAGCATTTGTAAAAGCTATTAATAAACATAAACCAGCTGCTGCAAAAGGAAGATATATTAAAAATGCTAGTCTTTCTTTGACTATGAGTCCTTCTCTTTCTCTTGATACTCAAGAATTACTTGATACAAAATAAAATTAATGAGAGTTTTTCTCTCATTAATAAAAATTAGATAAGATAATAACTTTTATCTTATCTAATTTTTATCTTAGATTGGAGATAGCCGAGGTCTTGGGACTTAATTAGATTTTCTGCTCTGCTTGAAATCACCGGTCGGAAAGGAGTAAAGATGACTAAAAGCCAAAAAATTGAACTTGTTTCTAAGCTTGAAGAGGGTTTTAAGGTTAGTGAAGCTGTTGTAGTTTGTAACTATAAAGGTTTAAACACTAAAAAACTTGAAGAGTTAAGAAATAATGCGAGAGAAATGGATGTTAAAGTTCAAATTATTAAAAATACTTTAGCAAGTATTGCTCTTAAAAATGCCGGCAAAGATGGAATGGAACTTAAAGATACAAATATTTATCTTTGGGGTGAAGACCAATTAAATGTTTCAAAAGTTGCTGATAAATTTAGCGAAGCTAATCAAACATTTGAAATCAAAACCGCATTTATTGATGGTGAAGTTGCTTCAGTAGATAAAGTTAAAGCTTTAGCTAAAATGCCTTCTCGCAATGAATTGCTTGCTATGCTTTTGCAAGTTTGGAATGCACCAATCACCAATTTTACAATTGGATTAAATGCATTAAAAGAAAAAAAAGAAGCTGAATAAAATTTAAAAAGGATAAAAAATGGCAATTACTAAAGAAGATGTATTAGAATTTATTTCTAACCTAAGCGTTCTTGAACTTTCAGAATTAGTAAAAGAATTTGAAGAAAAATTTGGTGTTTCTGCTGCTCCAGTTATGGTTGCAGGTGCTGCTGTTGCAGGTGCTGCTGGCGGTGCTGCTGAAGAAAAAACTGAATTTGACATCGTATTACAAGATGGTGGCGATAAAAAAATCAATGTAATTAAAGTTGTTCGTGCTTTAACTGGCCTTGGACTAAAAGAAGCAAAAGATGCTGTTGAACAAACTCCATCGGTTCTTAAAGAAGGTGTTAGCAAAGCTGAAGCTGAAGAAGCTAAAAAACAACTTGAAGAAGCTGGCGCTAAGGTTGAGCTTAAATAATTTTTTTGTTTTAAAAGAAAGGATTTTATATCCTTTCTTGTTTTCCTTTAATTAGGATTCTTTCTTTCAATACTTTTACCATGGGGTATAATAATATGTTAAATTCACAATCAGGAAATCGTTTAAGAATAGACTTCTCGAATGTTCCACAACAAATAGACATTCCAAATTTATTACAATTACAAAAGAAAAGTTTTGATTATTTTTTAAACATAGATGCTAAAAATTCAGAAAGTGGAATTGAAAAAGTATTTAAATCTATTTTTCCAATTCATGATCCACAAAATAGATTAAGTTTAGAATATGTAAGTAGTGAAGTAGGTAAACCTAAGTACACTATTAGAGAGTGTATGGAAAGAGGTTTGACTTATTCTGTAAATTTAAAAATGAAAATCCGTTTAACTTTACATGAAAAAGATGAAAAAACGGGTGAAAAAATTGGTATAAAAGATATTAAAGAACAAGAAATTTATATTAGAGAAATCCCTTTAATGACAGATAGAATTTCTTTTATAATTAACGGAGTTGAAAGGGTTGTAGTAAATCAACTTCACAGAAGTCCGGGTGTTATATTTAAAGAAGAAGAAAGTTCTACTGTTGCAAATAAATTAGTATATACAGCC
Source organism: Campylobacter sp. CNRCH_2014_0184h (assembly GCF_025772985.1). Lineage (NCBI taxonomy): Bacteria > Pseudomonadati > Campylobacterota > Epsilonproteobacteria > Campylobacterales > Campylobacteraceae > Campylobacter > Campylobacter sp. CNRCH_2014_0184h. The sequence goes on from NZ_JAKMTB010000010.1 coordinate 6,272, forward strand.
CAAATCATACCAGATCGTGGTTCTTGGCTTTATTTTGAATATGATGCTAAAGATGTGCTTTATGTGCGTATTAATAAAAGAAGAAAAGTGCCTATTACAATTTTATTTAGAGCACTTGGTTATAAAAAACAAGACATTATAAAATTATTTTACCCTATACAAACTATTCATGTTAAAAAAGATAAATTCTTAACTGAATTTAATCCAAATGACTTTTTAGATAGAGTTGAGTATGACTTGAAAGATGAAAAAGGCAATGTAATTCATCAAGCTGGTAAAAGAATGACAAAGAAAAAGGCTGAACAGCTTGTAAAAGATGGGGTTAAATGGGTTGAATATCCAGTTGAAATTTTAACAAATAGGTATTTAGCTAATCCTATTATTAATAAAGAAACTGGTGAGGTTTTATTTGATTCTTTAACGCTGTTAGATGAGGGAAAACTAGCAAAAATTAAAGAGGAAAAACAGTTTGATATTGCTAATGACTTAGCTAATGGAGTAGATGCTGCTATTATTAATTCTTTCATTCAAGATAATGAAACTTTAAAATTATTAAAACAAACCGAGAATATAGATGATGAGAATGATTTAGCAGCTATTAGAATTTATAAAGTAATGAGACCAGGCGAACCAGTAGTAAAAGATGCTGCAAAAGCCTTTGTAAATGATTTATTTTTCAATCCTGAAAGATATGATCTAACAAAAGTTGGTCGTATGAAAATGAATCATAAATTAGGCTTAGATACGCCTGAATATGTTACGGTTTTAACCAATGAAGATATAGTAAAAACTGCAAAATATTTAATTAAAGTAAAAAATGGTAGAGGTCATATTGATGATAGAGACCATTTAGGTAATCGTCGTATAAGATCAATTGGAGAACTTTTAGCAAATGAACTTCATGTAGGTCTTGCTAAAATGCAAAAATCAATTAGAGATAAATTTACGGCTTTAAATACAGATATTGATAAAGTAATGCCTTATGATTTGATTAATCCTAAGACAATTACTGTAACAATTATGGAATTTTTTACCGGCGGTCAATTATCTCAATTTATGGATCAAACAAACCCATTGAGTGAAGTGACTCATAAACGTCGTTTGTCAGCACTTGGTGAAGGTGGTTTAGTAAAAGAAAGAGCAGGTTTTGAAGTACGTGATGTTCATGCAACGCATTATGGAAGAATTTGTCCTGTTGAAACTCCAGAAGGTCAAAACATCGGATTAATTAATACGCTTTCAACTTATGCTAAAGTAAATGATCTAGGCTTTGTTGAAGCACCTTATAAGAAAGTAGAAAATGGAAAAGTAAGCAATGAAATTGTATACTTGACTGCTACTCAAGAAGAGGGCTTGGTGATTGCAGCCGCTTCAACTAAAATTGATGAAAAAGGTAATATTGTTGAGGAATTTGTTGAAGCAAGACAAGATGGTGAAACAATCCTAGCAAGAAGAGAAGAAGTACATTTGATTGACCTTTGTTCAGGCATGATAGTAGGGGTTGCAGCGTCATTAATCCCATTCTTAGAGCATGATGATGCAAACAGAGCTTTAATGGGTTCAAACATGCAACGTCAAGCAGTGCCTTTACTAACCGCACAAGCACCTATAGTAGGTACTGGTATGGAAAAAATCATTGCTCGTGATGCTTGGGAGGCTATTAAAGCTAAAAGAGCAGGGATTGTAGAAAAAGTTGACAATAAAAATATTTTTATTTTGGGCGAAGATGAAAATGGACCATTTATTGATCATTATAAAATGGAAAAAAATCTAAGAACTAACCAAAATACAACTTTTATTCAACACCCGATTGTGAAAAAAGGCGAATTTATTCAAGCAGGTCAAATCATTGCAGATGGTCCAAGTATGGATCAAGGCGAACTTGCTATTGGTAAGAATGCCTTAATCGCATTTATGCCATGGCATGGGTATAACTATGAAGATGCTATTGTAATTAGTGAGAAAATTTTACGTGAAGATACTTTTACTAGTGTTCATATTTATGAAAAAGAAGTAGAGGCTAGAGAGCTTAAAGATGGTGTAGAAGAAATTACAAAAGATATTCCAAATGTAAAAGAAGAAGATTTAGCGCATCTTGATGAGAGTGGTATCGCTAAAATAGGAACTCATATAAAGCCTGGTATGATTTTGGTAGGTAAAGTTTCACCTAAGGGTGAAGTAAAACCTACACCTGAAGAAAGATTATTAAGAGCTATTTTTGGTGAAAAAGCTGGACATGTTGTAAATAAATCTTTATATGCAACCGCCTCATTAGAAGGTGTTGTTGTAGATGTAAAAATCTTTACTAAAAAAGGTTATGAAAAAGATGCACGCGCTATAAAAGCTTATGATGATGAAAAATTAAATCTTGAAAAAGAACATCATGATAGACTTTTAATGATGGATAGAGAAGAAACTTTAAGAGTATGTTCTTTACTTTCTAAATCAGCTTTAAATTCAGATGAAGAAATAAATGGTGTTAAATATAAAAAAGGCTCTAAAGTAGAAATTACAGAATTAGAAAAAATCAATCGTTTTGCATTAAATTCTTTAGTTAAAGCTTATTCTAAAGAAGTACAAAAAGAATATGATGATTTAAAAAATCATTTCCAAAATGAGAAGAAAAAACTTAAAACAGAGCATGATGAAAAATTAGAAATTTTAGAAAAAGATGATATTTTACCAAGTGGGGTAGTAAAACTTGTTAAAGTATATATCGCGACTAAGAGAAAATTGAAAGTTGGGGATAAAATGGCAGGACGCCATGGAAATAAAGGTATTGTGTCTAATATCGTTCCAGAAGTTGATATGCCATATTTACCTGATGGAAGACCTATTGATATAGCCTTAAATCCTCTAGGGGTTCCAAGTCGTATGAATATAGGACAAATTCTTGAAAGTCATTTGGGGATTGTTGGTATGAGACTAGGTGATCAAATTCAAGAAATTTTTGATAGAAAACAAAAAGATTTTGTAAAAGAATTACGTGAAAAAATTCTTGAAATTTGTAGTGTATCTAGACTTGAATTAGAAAAGAAATTTGTGCAAACTTTAAATGATGAACAGCTTATTTCTTATGCTAGAGATTGGGCTAAAGGAGTGAAATTTGCTACTCCTGTATTTGAAGGCGTAACGGTTGAAGAATTTGGTAAGCTTTTTGAAATGGCTAAAATAGCTATGGACGGAAAAAGCGAACTTTATGATGGAAGAACTGGTGAAAAAATGGCAGAGCGTGTGCATGTTGGATGTATGTATATGCTTAAATTACACCATTTAGTAGATGAAAAAGTTCACGCAAGAAGTACTGGACCTTATAGTCTTGTAACACAACAACCAGTTGGTGGTAAGGCTTTATTTGGTGGACAAAGATTTGGTGAGATGGAGGTTTGGGCTCTTGAAGCTTATGGAGCAGCTCATACTCTAAGAGAAATGTTAACCATAAAATCTGATGATGTTGAAGGTAGATTTAGTGCTTATAAAGCTTTAACAAAAGGTGAGAATGTTCCAGCAACAGGTATTCCAGAGACATTCTTTGTACTTACAAATGAATTAAAATCTCTTGCTTTAGATGTTGAGATTTTTGATAAGGATGAGAATAATGAGTAAATTTAAACCTATCGAAATAAAAGAAGATGGTAGACCTAGAGACTTTGAAGCTTTTCAATTAAGACTTGCAAGTCCTGAAAAAATCAAATCATGGTCTTATGGCGAAGTAAAAAAACCAGAAACAATTAATTATAGAACTTTAAAGCCTGAAAGAGACGGGCTTTTTTGCGCTAAAATTTTTGGACCAGTAAGAGATTATGAATGTCTTTGTGGTAAGTATAAAAAAATGCGTTTTAAAGGCATTAAGTGTGAAAAATGTGGTGTTGAAGTTACTAGTTCTAAAGTACGCCGCTCAAGAATGGGGCATATTGAGCTAGTTACACCAGTAGCACATATATGGTATGTAAATTCTTTGCCAAGTCGTATCGGTACTTTACTTGGTGTAAAGATGAAAGACTTAGAGCGCGTATTGTATTATGAAGCATATATAGTAGAAAATCCAGGTGATGCATACTATGATAATGAAAATACTAAAAAAGTTGAATTTTGTGATGTATTAAATGAAGAGCAGTATTTAAATTTAATGCAACGCTATGAAAGTAGTGGATTTAAAGCTAGAATGGGTGGTGAAGTTGTTAGAGATTTACTAGCAAATTTAGATCTTGTTGAGCTTTTAAATAAATTAAAAGAAGATATTGCAGCAACTAATTCAGAAGCAAAGAAAAAAACTATCATCAAACGCTTAAAAGTGGTGGAAAATTTCTTAAATAGTAATTTAAATACTAATACAAATAGTGATGAAGTAGTTCCAAATCGTCCTGAATGGATGATGATTACAAATTTACCTGTGTTACCACCTGATTTAAGACCTTTGGTAGCTTTAGATGGTGGAAAATTTGCAGTTTCTGATGTGAATGATTTATATAGAAGAGTTATTAATAGAAATACACGTTTAAAAAGACTTATGGAGCTTGATGCACCTGAAATTATCATTAGAAATGAAAAAAGAATGCTTCAAGAAGCAGTCGATGCTTTATTTGATAATGGTAGAAGAGCAAATGCAGTTAAAGGTGCAAATAAACGTCCATTAAAATCTTTAAGTGAAATCATCAAAGGAAAACAAGGTCGTTTCAGACAAAATCTACTTGGTAAAAGAGTGGATTTTTCAGGTCGTAGTGTTATTGTTGTTGGGCCAAAACTTAGAATGGATCAATGTGGTTTACCTAAAAAAATGGCTTTGGAATTATTTAAGCCACATTTGTTAGCTAAACTTGAAGAAAAAGGTTATGCTACCACTGTAAAACAAGCTAAAAAAATGATAGAAAATAAAACCAATGAGGTTTGGGAGTGTTTAGAAGAGGTTGTTAAAGGTCATCCTGTAATGCTTAATCGTGCACCAACCTTGCATAAGCTTTCCATCCAAGCTTTCCATCCTGTGCTTGTAGAGGGCAAGGCAATTCAACTTCATCCATTGGTGTGTGCAGCATTTAATGCTGATTTTGACGGGGATCAAATGGCTGTGCATGTGCCTTTATCACAAGAAGCAATAGCTGAGTGTAAAGTATTAATGCTCTCATCTATGAATATCTTGCTTCCAGCAAGTGGTCGTTCTGTGACTGTACCTTCTCAAGATATGGTTTTGGGGATTTATTATCTATCTTTAGAAAAAGATGGTGCTAAGGGTGAGCATAAAATTTGTACAGGTATTGAAGAGGTTATGATTGCCCTAGAAGCAAAATCTTTAGATATTCATGCAAGTATTAGAAGTGTAGTTGATGGTAGAAAAATCACTACGACTGCTGGAAGATTAATTATTAAGTCTATCTTGCCTGATTTTGTTCCTGAAAATATGTGGAATAAAGTCATGAAGAAAAAAGATATTGCAGCTTTGGTTGATTATGTTTATAAAGAAGGTGGCCTTGAAGTAAGTGCTAGCTTTTTAGATAAATTAAAAGATCTTGGTTTTGAATATGCAACAAAAGCGGGTATTTCTATTTCAATTGCTGATATTATTGTGCCTGATCAAAAGCAAAAAAGCATAGAAGAAGCTAAAAAACAAGTAAGAGAAATTCAAAATTCATATAATTTAGGTTTGATTACTTCGGGTGAAAGATATAATAAGATTATCGATATTTGGAAAAGCACTAATAATATCTTGTCAAAAGACATGATGGAGTTAATTAAAAAAGATAAAGAAGGATTTAACTCTATTTATATGATGGCAGATTCTGGTGCTAGAGGTTCAGCAGCTCAAATTTCACAGCTTGCTGCGATGAGAGGTCTTATGGCAAAACCTGATGGCTCAATCATTGAAACACCGATTATTTCAAATTTCCGTGAAGGACTTAATGTTCTTGAATATTTTATTTCAACTCATGGTGCTAGAAAAGGTCTTGCGGATACAGCATTAAAAACAGCAAATGCAGGTTATTTAACAAGAAAACTTATCGATGTGGCACAAAATGTAAAAGTTACAATGGAAGATTGTGGTGCACATGAGGGTGTTGAGATTAATGAAATTACCGCAGATGGTGTTGTGATTGAAACCTTAGAAGAAAGAATTTTAGGAAGAGTTTTAGCTGAAAATATTATTGATTCTATTACTAATGAAATTTTATTTTCAGAAGGTACTTTAGTAGATGAGGAAAAAGCTAGAGTAATTGTTGAAAGTGGTGTAAAGAGTGTAAGTATTAGAACTCCTATTACTTGTAAAGCTAAAAAAGGAGTTTGTTCTAAATGTTATGGTATTAACCTAGGTGAGGGCAAATTAGTTAAGCCAGGTGAAGCTGTAGGTATTATATCTGCTCAATCAATCGGTGAGCCAGGAACTCAGCTTACACTAAGAACTTTCCATAGTGGTGGTACTGCTAGTACAGATTTGCAAGATCGTCAAGTAGTAGCACACAAAGAAGGTTTTGTAAGATTTTATAATCTTAACACTTATGAAGATAGACAAGGTAAAACTATCGTTGCAAATCATCGCAATGCTGCTATTTTACTTGTTGAGCCAAAAATCAAAGCTCCATTTAAAGGAACTATCCATATTGAGCATGCATATGAGGATGTGGTAGTTAGCGTTAAAGCAAAAAATAATGAAGCTAAATTTATATTAAGAAAGTATGACTTAGCAAAAGCTAATGAGCTTGCTGGTGTAAGTGGTAATATTGAAGGTAAATTATATATTCCATATAGCGATGGTGCTGAAGTAGCTGAAAATGAAAGTATTGTAGAAGTAATCAAAGAGGGTTGGAATATACCAAACCGTATCCCTTATGCGAGTGAATTGTTAGTAAAAGATGGCGATCCTATCACTCAGGATATTGTAGCTGGTGCAAAAGGTACCTTGAAGTTTTATATGCTTAAAGGGGATGGTTTAGATAGAATTAGAAATCTTAAAAAAGGTGATGTAGTTAAAGAAAAAGGTGTTTTTGTTGTTATTGCTGATGAAAATGATAGAGAAGCAAAAAGACACTATATACCAAGAGATTCTGTGATTGAATTTGATGATAGTACTTTTGTGGATAATCCTAAAACTATCATAGCAAAATCAAGCAAAGAAGATAAAACTATCATTGCTGAATGGGATGCATATAATAATACTGTAATTGCAGAAGTTGCAGGTACAATTAACTTTGAAGATATTGAATCAGGCTATAGTGCTGATGAGCAAATTGATGAAGCAACTGGTAAAAGATCGCTTGTTATTAATGAGTATCTACCAAGTGGAGTGCGTCCAGCGTTGTTAATCATAGGTGAAAACGATAAAGTAGTGCGTTATCAACTCGAACCAAAAACTGTTATTTATGTAAATGATGGTGATAAGGTTAAGCAAGCTGACATCCTAGCTAAAACACCAAAGGCAGCAGCTAAATCAAAAGATATTACTGGAGGTCTTCCAAGGGTATCTGAATTATTTGAAGCAAGAAAGCCAAAAAATACTGCTGTTGTAGCTGAAATTGATGGAGTTGTTAGATTTGATAAACCTTTAAGATCAAAAGAAAGAATTATTATCCAAGCAGAAGATGGAAGTAGTGCAGAGTATTTAATTGATAAATCAAAACGCATTCAAGTAAGAGATGGTGAATTTATTCATGCGGGTGAAAAATTAACCGATGGAGTTATTTCAAGTCATGATGTGCTTAGAATTTTAGGTGAAAAAGCATTGCATTATTATCTTATTTCTGAAATTCAGCAAGTTTATCGTGGTCAAGGTGTTGTGATTTCTGATAAGCATATTGAAATCATCGTATCACAAATGCTAAGACAAGTAAAAATTGTTGATAGTGGTCATACAAACTTTATTGTAGGTGATTTGGTTTCAAGAAGAAAATTTAGAGAAGAAAATGAAAGAATTTTAAGATATGGCGGTGAACCTGCTGTAGCTGAGCCTGTGTTGCTTGGGGTTACAAGAGCAGCTATTGGAAGTGATAGTGTGATTTCGGCTGCTTCTTTCCAAGAAACAACGAAAGTTTTAACAGAAGCAAGTATTGCAGGTAAATTTGACTATCTTGAAGATCTGAAAGAAAATGTAATCTTAGGTCGCATGATTCCTGTTGGTACAGGTCTTTATGGAGATCAAAATTTAAAGCTTAAACAACAAAATTAATTTTCAATCCTAGCAATTTTGCTAGGATTTTTTAAGTATTTTATGTTTAAAATAATTGATTTAGAACAATATAAAAGAAAAGAACATTTTAACTTTTATACTCAAAATATTCCTTGCTCGTTTGAAATTACTGTTAAATTAGATATTAGTTCTTTTTATTATTTTATTAAAAACAATAATTATGAATTCTACCCTTGTTTTATCCACACTATTAGTAAAAGTATAAATGCTTTTGATAATTTTAAATTTAGTTTAGATCAAAACAAACAACTAATATGTTATGATATTATCCATCCTTCTTATACTATTTTTCATAAGGACTCTAAAACTTTTTCTGTTCTTTGGACTTTCTATAAAGAAAATTTAAATGATTTTTTATCTTTATATGAAGAGGATAAACAATTAATAAAAAACGATAAAAGTATGTTTTTAAAAGAGCCTATAGATAATCTTTTTAATATTTCTGCCATTCCTTGGGTGGCTTTTGAGAATTTTTCTTTACACTTGCCAAAAAAAGAGCAGTATTTCTTTCCTATTATAACAAGTGGAAAGATTATAAAAGAAAATAAAAAAATTCTCATTCCTTTTAGTATTAATGTTAATCATGCCAGCAATGATGCTTATCACATTTATTTGTTTTTAGAAAAACTCCAAGAAAACCTTAATAGTTTATAATTTTATAAGTAAAATTTAGATATTATCCAAAGTTTATTATTTTATTAATGAAAGGAATTACTGTGCCAACCATAAATCAATTGGTTAGAAAAGAGCGCAAAAAAGTTTTAGAAAAATCTAAATCACCAGCGCTTAAAAATTGCCCACAAAGAAGGGGAGTTTGTACTAGGGTTTATACAACAACTCCTAAAAAACCAAACTCAGCGTTAAGAAAAGTTGCCAAAGTAAGACTTACAAGTGGCTTTGAAGTTATTAGTTATATCGGTGGTGAAGGTCACAACCTACAAGAACACAGCATCGTTTTAGTGCGTGGTGGTAGGGTAAAAGACTTACCAGGTGTTAAGTATCACATTGTTCGTGGTGCCTTAGATACTGCAGGTGTTGCAAAAAGAACTGTTTCTCGTTCTAAATATGGTGCAAAACGCCCTAAAGCAGCAGCTAAGTAATAAGATTGCAGACAAATCCGTTAGATTTGATTTTGTTTGAGTAAAATTATAAATTTGAAGGAAAATTATGAGAAGAAGAAAAGCTCCGGTAAGAGAAGTCTTGCCAGATCCGATTTATGGAAACAAAGTAATTACAAAATTCATTAATTCTTTAATGTATGATGGTAAAAAAAGCACAGCTACTACTATTATGTATGGTGCTTTAGAAGCTATCGATAAAAAAGGTGGAGAAAAAAAAGGTATAGAAATTTTTAATGATGCTATTGAAAATATTAAGCCTTTATTAGAAGTTAAATCTCGTCGTGTTGGTGGTGCTACTTATCAAGTTCCAGTAGAAGTACGCCCAGCTAGACAACAAGCTTTAGCTATAAGATGGATTATTTCTTTTGCTAGAAAAAGAAGTGAAAGAACTATGATTGAAAAATTAGCAGCTGAATTATTAGACGCAGCTAATAGTAAAGGCGCTTCATTTAAGAAGAAAGAAGATACTTATAAAATGGCAGAAGCTAATAAAGCATTTGCTCATTATCGTTGGTAAGAGGAGTAAAACATGTCAAGAAGTACTCCTTTAAAAAGAGTTAGAAATATAGGTATTGCAGCTCACATTGATGCTGGTAAAACAACTACTAGTGAAAGAATTCTTTTCTTTACAGGTATGAGTCATAAAATTGGCGAAGTACATGATGGTGCGGCTACAATGGACTGGATGGAACAAGAAAAAGAAAGAGGTATTACAATTACTTCTGCTGCTACAACTTGTTTTTGGAAAAATCACCAAATCAACCTTATAGACACTCCAGGCCACGTTGACTTTACAATCGAAGTTGAAAGATCAATGCGTGTTTTAGATGGTGCTGTTGCAGTATTTTGTTCAGTAGGTGGAGTTCAACCACAATCAGAAACTGTTTGGAGACAAGCTAATAAATACGGTGTTCCAAGAATTGTTTTTGTAAATAAAATGGATAGAATTGGTGCAAATTTCTTTAATGTAGAAGAGCAAATTAAAAATCGCTTAAAAGGCAACCCAGTTCCACTTCAAATTCCAATTGGTGCTGAAGATAATTTCAAAGGCGTGATTGATCTTATCACCATGAAAGCTTTAGTATGGGAAGATGAAAGCAAACCAACCGATTATGTAGAAAAAGAAATTCCAGCTGAGCTTAAAGAAAAGGCTGAAGAATATCGTGTAAAAATGATAGAAGCTGTTTCTGAAACAAGCGATGAATTAATGGAAAAATATTTAGGTGGTGAAGAGCTTACTCAAGAAGAAATCAAAGCAGGTATTAAAGCAGGATGTTTAAGTCTTTCTATGGTTCCTATGCTTTGTGGTACGGCTTTTAAAAACAAAGGTGTTCAACCATTGCTTGATGCTGTTGTTGCTTATTTACCAGCTCCTGATGAAGTTGCTAATATCAAAGGTGAGTATGAAGATGGTACAGAAGTTTCTGTAAAATCAACTGATGATGGTGAATTTGCAGGTCTTGCATTTAAAATTATGACTGACCCATTTGTTGGACAATTAACTTTCGTTCGTGTATATAGAGGGAGTTTAGAAAGTGGTTCTTATGCATATAATTCAACAAAAGATAAAAAAGAAAGAATTGGTCGTCTTTTGAAAATGCACTCTAATAAAAGAGAAGAGATTAAAACTTTATATGCAGGAGAAATTGGAGCGGTTGTTGGTCTTAAAGACACACTTACTGGTGATACCTTAGCAAGTGAAAAAGATAAAGTTATTTTAGAGAGAATGGATTTTCCAGATCCTGTTATTTCAGTTGCTGTTGAGCCTAAAACAAAAGCAGATCAAGAAAAAATGTCTATTGCTTTAAATAAATTAGCTCAAGAAGATCCAAGCTTTAGAGTTTCTACAGATGAAGAAAGTGGTCAAACTATCATCTCAGGTATGGGTGAGCTTCACTTAGAAATTATTGTTGATAGAATGCTTCGTGAGTTTAAAGTTGAAGCAGAAGTTGGTCAACCTCAAGTTGCTTACCGTGAAACTATTAGAAAAACAGTTGAGCAAGAGTACAAATACGCTAAACAATCAGGTGGTCGTGGTCAGTATGGTCATGTATTCTTAAGACTTGAGCCGCTTGAGCCAGGCAGTGGTTATGAGTTTATAAATGATATCAAAGGTGGGGTAATTCCAAAAGAATATATTCCAGCGGTTGATAAAGGTGTTCAAGAGGCATTACAAAACGGTGTTTTAGCAGGATATCCTGTTGAAGATGTTAAAGTAACTGTTTATGATGGAAGCTATCACGAAGTGGATTCTTCTGAAATGGCATTTAAACTTGCAGCTTCTATGGGCTTTAAAGAAGGTGCTAGAAAAGCAGGTGCGGTAATCTTAGAACCTATGATGAAAGTTGAAGTTGAAACTCCAGAAGAATATATGGGTGATGTTATTGGAGATTTAAATAAACGTCGTGGTCAAGTAAATTCAATGGATGAAAGAGGTGGTAATAAAATTATTACAGCATTTTGTCCTTTGGCTGAGATGTTTGGTTACTCAACTGATCTTAGAAGTCAAACTCAAGGTCGTGCTACTTATTCTATGGAATTTGATCACTATGATGAAGTTCCAAAAAACGTTTCTGAAGAAATTATCAAAAAAAGAAATGGTTAATCTACCAAGATGGGCAAAAAGCTCATCTTGAATTATTTATGTCCTTTTGAATTAATTAAATTAATTATTCCTTCATTAATTTCATATGCCTTTCCAAAACCTTTAACATATCTTCCGTTTTTCAGTATAAGTTGAAATAAATGAAAATCTTGCATATTTTTAATGACTTGGATTATTTCTTTATTGCTTTCATTTTCATAAGTATTTAATACTTGCTCAAAGAGTTGATTATCTCTTGTTATTTCTATACACTCTATTCTAAATTTAAGTCTTTTTCTTGCAAAGATTGACATGCAATCTTTTTCATCTTCTATAAACATAATTTCTATGTTTTTATTATTGTATTTTACTCCTTCAAAGTGTTCAGCAATTTCACTAATATAAATATAAAAGTCATTTTTAATTTTTATAATAGGTGTATATGAACATATGGTTTGATTATTTAAATTTAAAGAAGATATTATAATGCTTTTGCATTCTTGTATAAATTGATTGATTTCATCATGTAATTGCATATATTTTCCTTATAGGTTAGAATGGATAAGTAAGGACTATATGAGAGCAAAAAGAAGAGTTTGTTTACTCTTCTTCATTAGTATTCTTGCGTACAACTTTAATGCGTTCTATACTATTTCCATCCATCTTTTTGACTTCGTAGTAGCAGAATTCATCTTCTATTCTATCTCCAACAACCGGTAAGCGTCCTAAGAGATTAAAAACATATCCACCTATAGTGACTTGTTCTAGCTCTTCATTAAAGCGTATATCAAGCATTTCTTCTACTTCGCTAATTTCATATCTTCCTTGAAATTCATAAATGTTTTCTGCAAGTTTTTTAAAATGTGGACTAGAATCATCATGCTCATCATTAATATCTCCAACGATTTCTTCCATAATATCTTCCATGGTTAAAAGACCGGCTGTGCCACCATATTCATCTACTACTAATGCTGTGTGTACTTGTTCTTTATTCATCATGAAAAGGACTTTGGATATGCTGATATTTTCTGGAACTAAGATCATTTTGATTAAAAAATCATCCAAATTTTTCTTATCTTTGCTAAGTTCATTTTGCATGATGTCTCTAATATGCACCATACCCAAAATGATATCTTTAGAACCGTCTATATATGGAAAGCGTGTGTGTTTGTATTGACAAACTATTTGCATATTTTCCTCATAGCTTTTTTGTTTGTTAAGACATATCATATCTTTTCTAGGTGTCATGATTTCTTTTGCTACTGTATCTGAAAAATCAACAGCATTACGTATGATTTCAGTTTCAAACTCATCCAAAACTCCACCTTTTTGGCTTTCACTCGCAATAAATTTGATTTCTTCTTCAGAGTGGCTTAATTCATGTTCTTTAGCAGGTTTAATACCTATAACTTTTAAAGAAATTGCAGCTAAAAAGTCAAATGTTTTGATGAAAGGTAGGAAAAGTAACCAAAATAAATGTAATGGTCTTGCAACCCATAAAACAGCTTTATCTGCAATAGCGATAGCAACGCTCTTTGGAACTAATTCACCTAATACAACATGCAATAATGTGATAATAGCAAAAGCGATAACAAATGCTATAGTATGAATTAATGCTGGAGCTAAGCCTAAATTTGCCAAAGGAACTTCAAGAATTTTAGCAATAGCAGGTTCACCTATCCAACCAAGAGCAAGAGAGCTTAGCGTAATACCAAGTTGGCATGCACTTAAATAAGTATCTAGTTTTGAGGTTACTTCTAAAGCTTTTTTTGCATTACGTTTTTTTTCTTTTACCATTTCTTCGAGTTTTGATCTACGTACTTTAACAATAGCAAATTCAGATAAAACAAAAAATCCATTTAAAAGCACTAAAGCTAATGCAACAAGAATCATAAAAGTAGAATAGCCTACATCAATTGAGGCAACAGCGGGTAATGTTTGATTTAAGTCTAAAGATTGACTGGGGTCCAAAAAAACTCCTTTAATAAAATTTTTGCAAAATTATATCAAATCAAAACTATAAAATTAGCTTAAAATAAACGACATATTTTAAATTAATTTATGTTTTCTATATTCAATATTTTTTTCAAATTCATCTAAACGTTTATAAATGCTACGCAATTGTGTGATAGTTGTCCAATTGGTGATAAAAATACTAAATGATGATCTAACTTGATCAAAAGCATTGCCAACTTGTATGATAATTCCAAGTTGTATAAGTCCTAAAAACAAGCTTGGAGCCATGATTAAAAAAGGCACTATAACCATGATTTGCTCAAATAAATAAAGCCATATATTAAAATACCCATAATGCAAAAATAATCTTTTATAATTGATTTTAAGTCCAGTAAATAAACTTAAAATACTTTCATCGCTCGCATAATTTTTTCTATCATCTTCAGCAAAAACAAGTTCTTTTCTAAAAGCAGCTTCGGCTTTTTGATTATTATATTCAAGACCAGGTAATTTAATACCAACAAACCATGATATAACAAGACCTCCCAAAGAAACCAAAAATGCAATCCATACTAAGGATCCATTAATGTCTTTTAAGATAGGTAAATTAACATGCGCACTTAACATCCACAAAATTGGCACAAAAGCAATTAAAGTCATAATTGCCTTAACAAAAGCCAATCCTAAGCTTTCTATGATTTTTGAAAAATTATAAATATCTTCTTGAATTCTTTGTGAGCTACCTTCTATGTTATCATCTTTTTTTTGCCAAAATTTAATATAATCAAAAGTCATAGCCTCACGCCATTTAAAGGCATAAATACTTCCAAAATATTGTGTGATAGTAGCGATTAATACATAAGGCAATGCTAGATATAAAAATTGCTTAATAAAATGATAAAAGTCATCTATACTATGATTTTTTGCATCTTGTAAAACATCATAAAATTCTTTATACCATTCATTTATTGCAACATTAATGGAAGTTTGAGCAAGTAAAGAAGCTAGTAAAAAAAACAAACCCAAATAAGCCCACAATGCCCATTTTTTTGAATAAAAAAAAGATTTAAACATTTAAATTTCTTTTAACATTTTTTCATAGTGTTTTATTGTATGTTTTTTTGCTTTAAAAATTATACTAAAAATCACAATAAAACAACTTGCAACTAAAAATCCAGGAATGATTTCATAAATTGCTATAAAATTTGAACCAAAATGTTTATAAAATATAACAGTTAAAGCTCCACTAACCATTCCAGCTATTGCACCTTCTTTGCTCATATTTTTATAAAACAAAGAAAATAAAATAACACTTCCAAAGCTTGCACCAAAACCTGCCCATGCATATGAAACAATACCTAAAATTTGACTTTGCGTATCAAGTGAAAGTACAAAAGCTACACAAGCAACAGCTAAAACACCTAGACGTGATAATAAAGTAATATTTTTATCATTTGTTTTTCTTTTTAAGATTTGTGTATAAAAATCTTGCACCAAGCTAGAAGCACATACTAGTAGTTGAGAACTTGCAGTACTCATAATAGCTGCCAATATAGCACTGAGTAAAATTCCTGCCACCCAAGGATTAAAAAGCACTTGAGACATTACGATAAATATTCTTTCAGGGTCATTTAAAGTGAGATTAAATTTAGCTATATAAGCAATACCTAAAAATCCTATCATAGCAGCACCAAATAAAGAAATTACCATCCAAGTTATGCCTATAAAAGTTGCAGTAGGAATTTCTTTTACATTTTTTATAGAGATAAAACGAATTAAAATGTGAGGTTGACCAAAATAACCAAGTCCCCATGCTAGGGTTGATACCACGACTAGCCAACCACCACCGTCTAGGCCAAAGGCTTGAGGTTTTACATCGTTTATAGTAGAAAAGGCTTCGCCAAAGCCACCAAGTTCAAAAATCATTACAAAAGGAATGATGATTAATGAACTCATCATTAAAAGTCCTTGTATCATATCAGTCCAACATACGGCTTTATAGCCACCTAAAAAAGTATATAAAACAATAACTAAAAATCCAATGCTTAAGGCAAAAATATAAGGTAAATTAAATACACTTTCAAAAAGCTTAGCACCACTTACTAATCCAGCGCTAATGTAAATAGTAAAAAATACCAAAATAACTATTGCGCAAATGCTTCTTAAAATATGTCTATCATCATGAAAGCGACTTTCAAAAAAATCAGGAATTGTAATACATTCTTTGGCTATTTGAGAAAAAATCTTTAATCTTTTAGCAACAAAGGTCCAGTTTAAAAACATACCAAAACTTAAGCCTATAGCTATATAAATTTGCCCTAAGCCAGCTGCATATAAAGCACCAGGAAAAGCCATTAAAAGCCAACTACTCATATCAGAAGCACCTGCACTTAAGGCAGATATTACCGGCCCCATGGAGGCATTACCAACAAAATAATCTTTACTGTTTTGATTTTTTTTGTAAAAATAAAAACCTATAAAAAGCATTAAAAATGCATAGGTAATAAAAGTAATAACAATAGGATAAGAAAGTTCTACACTTTGTAAATTCATAAGTGTCCTTAAAAAATTTAAAAAACTATCATTTTACTTGTTTTATTTTAAAAAAACATTATAAAAATTATTTTTTATTTTTTGTTTCAATGCTTTATAAAGTTTTTTTGTTACAATTTTCTAAAAAATTTAAGGAAAAATGATGAAAAATCTTTTGATTATAGGTGCAGGTGGTGTAAGCCGTGTTGCGACTGTAAAATGTGCAATGAATAGTGATGTCTTTAGCAAAATAACTCTAGCAAGTAGAACTAAAAGTAAATGTGATGAAATAGCAGCTTTTATAAAAGAGCGTTTAGGTGTAGAAATTCAAACTGAGCAAATAGATGCAGATGACACTGCTGCTGTTGTAGAACTTATCAAAAAAACAGGAGCTGAAATTTTATTAAATGTGGCTTTACCTTATCAAGATCTTACTTTAATGGATGCGTGTATTCAAACTAATATCCACTATGTAGATACTGCAAATTATGAACATCCTGATTTAGCTAAATTTGAATATAAAGAACAATGGGCAAGAAATGATAAGTTTAAACAAGCAGAAATTTTAGGACTTTTAGGTAGCGGTTTTGATCCAGGTGTTACTAATGTATTTTGCGCTTATGCGCAGCAAAATTTATTTGATGAAATTCATTATATAGATATATTAGATTGCAATGCTGGAGATCATGGCTATGCCTTTGCAACTAATTTTAATCCTGAAATTAACTTAAGAGAAGTTTCTGCTAAAGGTCGTTACTGGGAAAATGGAAAATGGATAGAAACTGAACCTATGGAAATAAAAATGGAGTGGGATTATCCTGAAGTAGGGGTAAAGGATAGTTATTTACTTTATCATGAAGAGCTTGAAAGCTTAGTAAAAAATATCAAAGGCTTAAAAAGAATAAGATTTTTTATGACTTTTGGGCAAAGCTATTTAACTCATATGAAATGTCTTGAAAATGTTGGTATGCTAGGTATTAAGCCTGTTATGCATCAAGGCAAAGAAATAATACCAATAGAATTTTTAAAAACACTACTTCCTGATCCTGCTAGTTTAGGCCCTCGCACTAAAGGTTATACTAATATAGGTTGTGTGATTCGTGGTGTAAAAGATGGAAAAGATAGACAAGTTTATATTTACAATGTTTGCAATCACGAAGAATGCTTTAAAGAAACTGGAGCGCAAGCTGTGAGTTATACTACCGGAGTTCCTGCAATGATAGGAACAAAGTTAATTGCTAAAGGAATTTGGCAAGGAAAAGGCGTGTTTAACATGGAAGAATTTGATGCTAAACCTTTTATGGATGAGTTAAATACTCAAGGACTTCCTTGGAAAATTATAGAAATGGAGCCAAATTTAGGAAAGTAATCTCAAGTCTTTTTTGACTTGAGAAAGTTTTAATAATGACACAATTATTATTAAGTATAGATTGGACACCTTTTTTAGTTTCCATAAAGCTTTCTATTATTACTTGTATAATTTTGTTTTGTTTTTGCATACCTCTTGCTTGGGTTTTTACTTTTAAGCAATTTAGAGCAAAAAAAATTCTAGAAACCATAATAACCTTACCTTTGGTTTTACCACCATCTGTTGTTGGTTTTTACTTGTTGATTTTGTTTTCAAAATACTCTTTTTTGGGTAATTTTTTAGAAAAACACTTTAATATCACTTTAGCTTTTACCTTTGAAGGTTTAGTGATAGCAAGTTGTATTTATTCTTTACCTTTTATGTTTAATCCTTTATATAATGCAATGTCTATGATTTCTAAAAATATTATAGAAGCTAGTTTTTCTTTGGGAAAAAATTCTTTCATCACACTTTTTAAAGTAATCTTACCTAGTATTAAACCAGCTATATTAAGTGCTTTGGTGATAAGTTTTGCACATACTATGGGTGAGTTTGGTATAGTATTAATGATAGGCGGTTCTTTAAGCGGAGAAACAAAAGTAGCTAGTATTGCTATATATGAAAGTATGGAAAATTTAGATTTTACCACAGCCCATATTTATAGTCTCATACTATTAATTTTTAGTTTTATTGTTTTACTAAGTGTGAATCTTCTTAACAAACAAAAAAGATAATATACTTAATCCATTTATTGTTTTCAAGTATTTTGAGTATAAATTTATCTAAATCAAGTTTTATCTTTAATTGTTTGTATTCTCTTTTACTTTCTTATTTATTATCTATATTTAAGATATTATTTTCTTTATATTTGACACGAAATTTTTCATATTTTATAATAATTCATATTCTATCATTTCCCACTATTTTTCTAAAAATTTACCACATGTTATAAACCAATATCCACAGTCCTTTTTTTATCCCCCCCCC
>NZ_JAKMTB010000011.1 GCF_025772985.1 Campylobacter sp. CNRCH_2014_0184h
AGATTGTCTTAGCATAGCTACTATTTCTTGACCTAATACATTAGTAGTTACTTCAACCCCACCTTTAGCATTAGCAACTTCAGTGGTAAAGTCTAAGGCTTTATAGCTATCAAATACTCTATTAATTTCATTCATATTAGAACCAACTTTTTGTTCTAATACATTTAGCATTTCATTTAATACATTTTTTAATTCTATTAATTGAGGATTAGCAGGAATTGCACTAATTCTTGCTGTTAGATTACCACCTTCAACCTCTCTAACGGTTTCTACTGATTGTTCTACTGCTTTAGCATCTTGTTCTAATGCATTTTTAGTTTTAGTGATGTTTTCATTAATAGCTTTTGCTATAACTCCAAATTCATCGTTACTCTTAACATCTATCATAGTAGAATCTTTAGTTTTATGATTGATAAAATCAAAGAAAGAACTAAGACCATTTTGTATAGCTTGTAAAGGTGATAGATAATAAGAGATGATAAAATAAAGTAAAACAATACTTGCAATACTTGTAAAAATAACTATAATAGTTTGAATGTAAGCTATTTTTAGTGCAGGTGTTTCTATTACTTCTACATCTTCACCAGCACAAGTTGTATAACCATCAATTTTTACACAAATACCAAATCTATCGCCACCATTTTGAGTGGTATAATTAAAAATATTATAATCTCCAGCATTTTCATAAGCTTTAGCTACTGTAACTATATCTGGATTTTGCTCTCCACCAACTAATGATTTATCAGTTGATGCAAATACAGTATAAGCATGATCAAATACAAAAGTTCTTCCTGGTAATTCGTTAAATTTTTCTTGTAAGTCTTTAACTAAAACATCAATTGCTAATACCCCTATAAATTTACCATCTTTAATTAAAGGCATAGCATAGGTAAAACATGGCAATCCTGTTGTTGCATCAATATAAGCTGCTGTGATATATAAGCCATTTTTCTTTCTAGCTTCTATATAAAATTCTCTTGTGGTAGCATCATAATTGTCAGCTTTTCCATAAATTCCATAGTCTAAGCCTTTACTATCGCTATCTGGATCGCTTACTATTAATTCTCCATTTGATT
This sequence comes from Campylobacter sp. CNRCH_2014_0184h, assembly GCF_025772985.1. NCBI lineage: Bacteria > Pseudomonadati > Campylobacterota > Epsilonproteobacteria > Campylobacterales > Campylobacteraceae > Campylobacter > Campylobacter sp. CNRCH_2014_0184h. The sequence goes on from NZ_JAKMTB010000011.1 coordinate 1,077, forward strand.
GAGCTATATAGACAGCCAAATAGCTGTTTATATCTCTAACGGTTTTAAGTAAATCGCCTGTGTTTTCCATAAGCTTTTCTTGGGTATTAAGTTCGTTATATGGAAGTCTTAAAATAGCTTGAGAAAGTTGCTCTAAAGAATGAGTATGGAGACTTTTAAAATCTCTCATTGATTTTTCTGCAACTTTTACATAGTTAGTTTCAGCCTTAACCACCTCATGATTTAAAGCTTTTTTTGTAAAAATAAAGCTAATAATTCCAAGTACTATCAAACAGATGATAGCTATAACATTAGCAATTAATGAAATTTTTAATTTAATACTTTTCATTAAATAACCTCCTTTTTTTATTTGCAATGTTGAAATTTGGTTTTATTATAACATTAAAATCAAAAATGTACAAATATTATCTAAATGATAAATTTTTATATTAATGTTTTTAAGAGTTTAGAGCATGCCTGTGAGAGTATAATATAAGTCTCATTAAAATCTCCGCTATACCAAGGATCAGGAACTTCATCATATCCTAATTCTAAAGCATAAGAAGTGATTTTGTGAATTTTGTGTTTAAAATTTGGAAAATTTTTAACTACATCATTATAATTAGAATTATCCATAACGATAATAAGATCATTTTCTTCACACATTTTTAAGCTTAGCTTTTGACTGCAAAATGGCTTGGAGTTGATATTTTTACTATTTAACATGGCTTTGGTTTTATAGTGCATATCCTCTCCATCATGATAACCTGAAGTGCCTGCGCTAGAAACAATAAATTTATCATTTAAATTTGCTTTTATTAAAAGATCTTTCATAATAAATTCAGCCATAGGGGAACGACAAATATTCCCTAAGCAAACAAAAATAATTTTAGTCATTTTTTCCTCAAAAATTGTGTAGTTTTTTCAAAATTATAGCAGTATTTCAAAATATTTTTTAAGATTAATTAAAACTAAGATATAATTTTTCATTAATGGGGAGCTTTTGCTGAGAGGAAGTTAGACTTCGACCCTTGAGAAGTTTGGTAATGCGAACTTTGAATTCTTGCAAAAACTTTCCTTTTTTATAAAAAAGGATAAAAATGATACAAGCAAAAACAAAAACTAAAATTCCTATCTTAACTATAGCAGGAAGTGATTGTAGCGGTGGGGCTGGCATACAAGCTGATTTAAAAACTTTCAGCGCTCATGATTTATTTGGTATGAGTGTAGTTTTAAGCGTTGTGGCTGAAAATACTGCAAGGGTGATTTCTTGTTTTGATATACCCACCAAGATAATAGATGAGCAAATGTTAGCAGTTTATGAAGACATAGAGCCAGCTGCTGTGAAAATTGGGATGCTAGGTTCAAAAGAAATTATAACTTGCGTAAAAGAAAATTTATTACGCTTTAAAGCCAAAAATGTAGTGATTGATCCTGTGATGTTTGCAAAAAATGGCTATGCTTTAATGCCTTTGGAAAATTGTCAGTTTTTTAAAGATGAAATTTTATCTTTAGCTGATGTACTTACGCCAAATATACCTGAGGCTGAATTTTTATGTGATTTTAAAATACTTAATGAAGAGGGTATGAAAAAAGCTGCTATAAAGCTTTTCAAAGAAGGTGCAAAAAGTGTTTTGATTAAAGGTGGGCATAGTAAAGATAATACTAATGATGTTTTTTATGATGGAAAGGAATTTAGTATTTTTAAAGCAGAAAAAATCAACACAAAAAACACACATGGCACAGGTTGTACATTAAGTTCAGCTATAGCTAGCAATCTTGCCTTAGGTAAAGAAAAGCATGAAGCTATAAAGCTTGCTAAAGATTATGTATATGGGGCTATATTAAATTCCTTAGCGCTTGGAAAAGGTTGTGGTCCAACAAATCATTTTTATCAATTTGATAAGGAATAAAAATGATTAAAATAGTAAGAGAAAAAAATCCTTTGATTCATCATATTACTAATTATGTTACAGCTAATGATTGTGCGAATGTAACTATAGCAATGGGAGCAAGTGCTGCTATGGCTGATTTTTATGAAGAACAAACTGATTTTGCTAAAATAAGCTCAGCCTTAGTATTAAATACAGGCACTATTAATCAGCTTGTAGCAAATTCTATGCTAAAAGCAACCAAAGAATATGCTTTATTAAATAAACCTATAGTTTTTGATCCTGTTGCTTTGGGTGTGAGTAAGGCAAGAGACGGGATTAATTTTGAATTGCTTAATCTAAAAGGTATTAGTATTGTTAAAGCAAATGCGTCTGAAATGGCTAGTGTTATAGGTTTAGATGGTAAAGCAAGAGGGGTTGATAGTACTTTTGTAATTAATGATGAGTTTTTAGAAAAAGCTAGAGAATACTCATATAAAACTAAGCGTGTTTTAGCTATAACTGGAAAAATTGATTATATTATAAATCAAGAGCGTATTGCAAAAGTTTATAATGGTTCTATCATGGCTACTAAAATAACTGGAGCAGGTTGCATGTGTGCTTCTTTGTGTGGGGTTTTTGCAGGAGCATTAGAAGATAAATTTCAGGCTAGTTTATATGCTTTACTAAGTTTTGGTATAGCTAGTGAAATCGCTCAAGAACTTTCTAGTGGAAGTGGTAGTTTTAGAGTGAATTTAATCGATGCTTTAAGTAATTTAAATGATGAAGAAATTAAAAAAAGAGCTAAATATGAAATCATTTAAAATTTATCTTGTTGCAAGCAAGGGTGAGAAAAGTGAAAGTGAGTTTTTAAATATTTTAGAAGCTTCTTTGAAAGCTAAGATTGATATTTTACAACTTAGGGAAAAAAATCTTAGCACTTTAGAATTTTATAATCTTGCTTTAAAAGTTAAAACTTTGTGTGAAACATATAATACGCCTTTTGTGATAAATGATAGAATCGATATAGCCATGGCTGTGAATGCAAATGGAGTGCATATAGGTCAAAAGGATATGCCTTTAAAAAAAGCAAGAGAACTTTTAGGTGAAGATAAAATCATAGGACTTACGATCAATCATAAAAGTGAGCTTGCTAATACTCAAGGCGCTACTTATCTTGGAGTAGGGGCTGTTTTTGCTACGCCTAGTAAGCAAGATTGTGTTGTACTTGGTATAGATGGATTAAAAGAAATTACTAGTTTAAGTTCTTTACCTATTGTGGCTATAGGTGGGATAGATGAAACTAATTTAAATTTGCTTAAAGACTGTAATATACAAGGTATAGCTGTGGTTAGAGCAATAATGCAAGCAAGTGATCCTTATATGGCAACTTTAAATTTAATATCAAGTTTTGATAAAACTTTTATAGGAAAATAATGATTTATTTTATAGGGGATAAAGAATTTGATGGCGTTAAGACTATAAGATTAAATGAAATCAAATTTCTTGATTTTGAAGTGAATTTAAAAGAATTTGATTGTTTGATCATTAGCTCTAAGAATGCACTCAAAGCATTAATGTCAAGTAAAAGTAAAATTGATTTTGATATTAAACTTTATGCCGTGGGGCAAAAAAGTGCTGATTTTGCAAAAGAACTTGGTTTTAAAAATGTCAAATATCCCAGTAAAGCTTATGGTAAAAATTTAGCTAGCGAGTTTTTATCTGAGTTTAAAAATAAAAAATGTCTTTATTTAAGAGCTAAGAAAATTAGCTCAGGCCTTGATGAAGTTTTATTAAATGAAAATATCTCTTTAAAACAATTAATTGCTTATGAAAACGTAGCCATAGAGCCTAAAAAAGATGAGTTAAAAATACAACATCCTAGTGTTTTTATCTTTAGTGCTCCTTCAAGTATAGAGCAATTTTTGAAATTTTTTGCATTAAAAAACGAAGATAAAGTTGTAGTTATAGGTCAAAGTACAGCTTTAAAGCTCCATAATTTTAAAAATTTATATATATGTGAAAAGCAAGATCTAAACTCTTGTTTGAAATTAGCTAAGAGTTTAGATTTTTAAAAGTATTATATAGTAAAATTGAAGCAATAAAAATCATACAAATATCGCCAACTAAAGTAGCTAGCCAAACTCCATTAATCCCTAAAAATTGCGTTAGTATAGATAAAGATAAAAATGGAAAAATAAGACTTTGGGAAATAGAAATTCCTAAAGAAAGTAAAGGTTTATCAAGTGCTGTGAAAAATGAAGCGCAAAGTTTTCCAAACCAAGAAAATAAAAACGAAAAAGAAAAAAATATTAAGGCATTTTGTGCTATATGGATAAAATCTTGGTTGTTATCTTTGTTGAAAACATTTACTATAAGGTTATTGAAAAAATAAACAAATAAAAACACTATTGTGCTTACACCCCAAGAAGCAAAAAACATTCTTTTAAAAATAGCTTGAATTCTTGCAATATTTCTGTGCCCATAATTATAACTTAACGCAGGTTGCATAGCATCACACATAGCCAAAACTAGCATGAAAACAAAAGTACTAAGATATAAAATCACTGAAAATGCTGCAACAGCTGTACTTCCAGAGAGTTCAAGCAAGAAAGCATTAGCTAAGATGGTATAAAAAGAGCTGGAAATATTAGAAAAAAATTCAGATGAGCCATTGTAGAGTATATTTTTTAGTATTTGTAGCTTGATTATTGGCTTTTTAAATTTTAAAACTAAATCTTTAAAAACAAAAGGTAATATTCCCAAAACGCTTCCTAAAAACATACCTATACAAGTTGCTAAAGCTGCTGAAAAAAGTTCCCAATCAAAAACCACTATAAAAAGCCAATCAAGAAAAATATTACTCAAAGCAGTAACAACATTAACTACCATACTATAAAAAGTTTTTCCGCATATTCTAAGATAATTATCCATAGCAAAAGCTAACATTGTAAAGGGAGCAAAAACAGCAAAAATTTGCATATATTCAGTAGATAAGCTTTGAATATTCTCATCAGCTCCCATAAAAGCACTTAATGCTTTTGCTAAAAAAAATCCTAAAATTCCCATTAAGCAAGAAATTGCAAAAATAAGAACTATGCAAAAAGAAAAAATAGCTCTTGCTTTTTCAATTTTTCCTTTACCTAGATTAATTGCTATTTGCACCGATGAACCTATGGCTATCATATCAGCCAAAGCAAAGCTTATCATGATAAAAGGCATCATTAAATTCATAGCAGCAAGCGCGTCTGAACCTAGATATTTTCCAACAAAAATTCCATCAATAATCACATAAAGATAAATAAAAGCCATGCTAGCCATATTTGGCAGGGCGCATTTTATAAATAGTTTGGTAGGATTTAATGTAGTGTAAAAATTATGTATTGACATAGGTTTTCCTTATTAAAAATTATTTTATTTAGATTATGCAGATAAAATAAATTTAATAAAGAGATTCTATACCTTCTATGATATCTTTAAAATACGGATCAACAATGATTATAAAAAAATCTCTAAAAAGCATTTATATCACCTAAATTTTAAAAATACAATAAATAAAAGAAATTATATTATAGTAGTGGTTATAAATTTCTTAATATAAAATTTAATAATTTTTATCCGATTTTTATAAACCCACAAAAAAAGGAGCAAGGATGCAAATAAATTCGTATTCACGTGTGGCAGTGGAGTCACAGATTAGCAATAGGAAGGCTGATTCGAATACTAAGCTTGAAGATGCCAATACTAAAAGCGCTAATAGCACAAAAGATATTGATGAGGATAAGCTTAGTAAGCTTGCTAGCATAGGCGGAAAAGGCATAACAGAACTTTATGCTATGAGTTTTATGCAACAAGCATTTAGCATGAGTTCATCTAATGGTCTATCTCAAGCTGGGATTTTTCAAGGAGCTCAGTCTAAGGATTCTTTAACGGCTATTTTATCAAATGTAGATTTTAAAGCTATAGGATATGAAGGTAAAGATATACTTAGTTTAAATGCTGATGAGGCAAAAGAGCTTATTGGGGAAGATGGGTATTTTGGTGTAGCAAAAACATCTCAAAGATTGGCTGATTTTGTTATTAATGGGGCTGGTGATGATATGGAAAAACTTCAAAAAGGTTTGGAAGGTCTAAAAGCAGGATTTGCGCAAGCGGAAAAAATGTGGGGTGGTAAACTTCCTGATATCAGCTATGAAACAATTGATAAAGCTATCGAAAAAGTAACTCAAAAAATCAATGAATTGGGTGGAAATTCTTTAGATATCAATGCATAAATTTATATCCCTAGTTTTAAACTAGGGATTTAGTCTATTTTTAAAACGCTTAAAAATGCTTCTTGAGGTAAATGTACTTTGCCAATAGCTTTCATTCTTTTTTTACCTTCTTTTTGTTTTTCAAGAAGCTTTCTTTTTCTAGTAATATCCCCGCCATAGCATTTTGCAGTTACATTTTTACCCATAGATTTTACATTTTCTCTTGCGATGATTTTATTTCCAATGCTTGCTTGGATAGCAACTTCAAAAAGCTGTCTTGGGACGATTTCTTTCATCGCTTTTACCAGCTCCCTGCCTTTGCTTAGTGCCTTTTCATTTGGCACTATGATGCTTAGTGCATCGACATTTTCACCAGCTACTTTAATATCAAGCTTTACAAGATCACCCACTCTAAATTCAATAGGTTCATAATCAAAACTAGCATAACCTTTAGTGAGTGATTTGAGTTTATCATAAAAGTCCATAACGATTTCATTTAAAGGTATATCATACTCAAGTAAAACACGCTCAGGGGTGATATAATCCATCTTAACTTGCATACCACGTTTGCGATTTAAAAGAGTGATTAAATTTCCTAAATATTCACTTGGGGTTATGATAGTTGCTTTTACATAAGGTTCTTTTATGTGATCGATTTTATTTACTGGAGGCAGCTCGCTTGGGTTTTGAATTTTTAAAACTTCTCCATCAGTTTGATAAATTTCATAAGTAACAGTTGGAGCAGTAGCAATCAAATCAAGGTTAAACTCACGCTCAAGTCTTTCTTTAATAACCTCCATATGTAAAAGACCTAAAAAACCAACTCTAAAACCAAACCCTAAAGCTAGTGATGTCTCAGGTTCATAGGTAATAGAACTATCATTGAGTTTTAATTTATCTAAAGCATCTCTTAAATCTTCAAATTTATCCGTTTCTATAGGGTATAATCCTGCAAAAACAAAAGCTTTGGCTTTTTCAAAACCACCAATGGCTTCTTTTGCCTTATTTTTGGTTAGTGTTATGGTATCGCCCACTTGAACATCAGCAACATTTTTAAGTCCAAGCACGATAACACCCACTTCACCTGATTCTAATTTTTTGGTTTTTATAGGGCTTAATGGATGAGGATAAAAAAGATCTTGTACAAGATGTTTTTTATCTGTACTCATAACTAAAACTTCATCATTTTTAGCTATATTTCCCTCATAAATTCTAACTAAAGCTAAAGCTCCAAGATAATTATCAAACCAAGAATCATAAATTAAAGCTTTAGTAGGTGCTTCATCATCGGTTTTTGGCGCAGGAATTTTTGTGATGATGGTTTCTATGAGTTCTTTTATACCTATACCTGTTTTTGCACTAACACAAATTGCATTAGAGCAATCAATGCCTATAATATGTTCTATTTCGTGCTTAACTTTTTCTATATCAGCTGAAGGAAGATCTATTTTATTTATCACTGGTATGATTTCAAGATCATTTTCTAAGGCTATATAAACATTGGCTATAGTTTGAGCTTCTACTCCTTGTGAAGCATCAACAACAAGTAAAGCTCCCTCACAACTTGCCAAAGAGCGACTTACTTCATAGGAAAAATCAACATGACCTGGAGTATCTATTAAATTTAATACATATTCTTCGTTATTAAGTTTATAATTTAAACGCACAGATTGAGCTTTTATAGTTATACCACGCTCTTTTTCTATATCCATAGTATCCATTACTTGGGCACTCATTTGTCTATCGCTAATTGCACCACACTCGCTGATAATTCTATCGGCTAATGTACTTTTTCCATGATCAATATGAGCTATAATAGAGAAATTTCTAATATTTTTCATCAAAAAACCTTAAGATTGTCTCATTTTTCTTTTTGCTAAACCTATTTGCTCATAAGCATCTATTTCGTTTTTTAAAGTTTTATATCTTTTTTTTAATTCATTATTTAAAAACGAAATATTCTTAGGAGTGGCATTGGCATTTGCTGAAATAGCACTAATAAAATCAAGTTTTCTTTTAGTGGCGCTATCTTTTGGATTAGATCCTAATTTTTGTGAGTTTAAAAACTGCAAAATCAAAGCTTGAATTTCTTGAGAATTTTTTGCATCATTAGCTTTAGATATAAAATCTTCAATGTTAATTATTTTTGGAGTTTTAGTGATATTTGATTTATTGGTGTTTTTATCTTTGTGTGTAAAAAATAAAACTAAAAGAATTCCAAGTATAATAACAATAACTAAAGCAATAATCAAAAATACAAAAAGAGAATTATTCATTTAAAACTTTCCTATAATTTTTTTGCATAAGATTTTTTGAAATAACTTGCTATGCTTAATGCCACCATAAATAAAAAGCCCCAATACACATAATCAGGAATTTTTACTGAATCTCCTGCTGCGTAAGAGTGCATACCAGTTAAAAAGTAATTTACTCCAAAATAAGTCATAATAATCACCCAGTATGCAAACATAGAGCAAACTGCAAAAGTGTATTGATTTGCCCATTTTGGCACCATTCTAATGTGTAAAATAGCCGCATAAACTAAAATACTAATTAAAGCCCAAGTTTCCTTAGAATCCCAACTCCAATATCTTCCCCAGCTTTCATTTGCCCATATAGCACCTAAGAAATTTCCAACTGTAAGTAAGCAAAGTCCTAAGATCATAGCCATTTCGTTGATTCTTGTTGCTTCTGTAATATTTCTTAAAATATTTTCATTATGCTTACCATTGATTTTTAGCATGCATAGTAAAACAAGTACAAATATACCTAATAATGCACATAGTCCTAAAAACCCATAGCTAGCAGTAATAACTGAAACATGTATAGTTAGCCAGTATGATTGCAACACAGGAACTAAGTTGGTAATTTGTGGATCCATTTGGCTAAGATGAGCTACACCTAAAGTAACCCCTGCTAAAATAGAAGTTAAAGAAAGTGCAATAGGGCTTTTTCTGGAAAAGAAAATTCCAGATAATGATAAAGCCCAAGCTATATAAACCATACTCTCATAAGCATTGCTCCATGGTGCGCGACCTGCTATATACCAACGCAAAGCCAAACCTAAAGTATGGATGAAAAATGCCACGATATTAAATACATAAACACATTTAAAAATAAAATCAATGCGTATTTTTGGCAGTAGCATCTTAATAAAAACTATAATTAAAAGCAAAAATCCAGCACAAAGATAAAGAGGGGTAAGATTTACAAAAATTTGACTTTTATTGAAAAAGATTTCTGTGCTAATTTTTTTAGCACTAGGCATAACTTCATGGCCGTATTTTTCTTGGTAATTTTTGATAACATTTAAGTTTTTAGTTGCTTCATCCCAGTTATTATGTACAATGGAATTACTAACTGCATTAAAATAGTTTTCTAAAATACTTTTAACTTCTGCACCTTCTTCACCTTTTAATCCTATATAAGCTTCACGTGGTGCCACCCATTGATTATTTGTGCTATTTTGTAAAGGAATAAATCTAAAAATATCACCTGAGAAAATTAAATTTACAATATTAACCCTTTCATCAAGCTTGATGATTTCTTTATCAAAAACACTTCTGCGGTTTGGATTTTTTCTATTAGCATTTTCTACATATTTTTGTAGTTTATATGAATCTGTAGTGAAAAAATCTTTAAAACTAGTATAGGTTCTAGGCTCAATTTCTAAAATTTTAGAAATTTCTTCATTAACCAAACGACTGCTCGGCATAAAAATAATATCTTTATCATACCATGCACTACCATCAAAAATCATCGATATGATTGTTGCTTCAGCGCTTTGCCCTTGGAATGTCGTTGTTTTATGTATTTTTTCTAAAACTTCCATGGCTAAAGTATTAAAAGGAACCATTCTACCATCAGGCTTTTGCACTATCAAAGAAGCAAGTTCTTTAGCGTGTGCTTCATCTACCTTGATAGGCTCATTTGCGTAAGTATTTTGGCCTGCAAATAAAACTAATATAAAAGCCAAAATAGCACTTGTTTTTTTTAGAGTGTCTTGGTTGATTAATTTAGCTAAGGTTCTAAATCTTGAATGAGGATTTAAAATATTTAAAAACATTCCTAATGTGAGTAAAAAATATCCTATATATGTAGGAATTTTACCCGGATCTTTATTGACTGAAAGTATGGTGCCAAGTTCATCTTGATCGTATGAGCTTTGGTAAAATCTATAACCTTGATAATCTAAAACATTATTCATGAAAATTTTATATTCTAGTTTCTTATCAGCATTGTCAATTTCTACATAACTTGCATAAGACATAGGCGACATCGAACCAGGATAACGTTCTAATTCAAAGTCTTTTAGGTACATTTCAAATGGCATTTCTATTCCTTTAGGACCCCATCTTAAAAAGAAAGGTTGACCTGCTACATCAATGCGAATAGGTGAGTTGTATTCTACTAGGAAAACTTCTTTAGATTCTCCTTTGTAGCTTAGTTTTAATTTTAAAGCATTAATAGCATTTTCTGAAAGTTGAGTTGGCATATATTTAGTGCTTTGTGCAAAATCTTTGAAATTATTTAATAAAGAATTATTCCAGTATTTTGCCTCGCCAAATAAAGAAATCAAAGCATTACGTCCTAGTTCTATCCAACTATTTTTAAACCAAGTAAAAAAGCTTTCATCTTGAGCTTGATTGATACCTTCTAAAGTTTTTTTACCATGCAAGGAAGCAAATTTAACCACTAAATTAATATCATTAAAAGAATACAATCTTAAATCTTTAGCTTGTGCTTTTTGATTTGCTTTTAAAATATTTTCTTTTCCATCACTCATTGACATGTATTTTAAATCAAAATCAGCACTAAGTTTTAAGTCTTTATCGATTTTTATATAAGGACTTGGAACAGAGTCATTTAAAAACGCTATATTAACACCGTTGATATTTTCAATATCTCCTGCTTGAAAAAGCAGTTCTTTAGACTCGTTATTTTGTGAAAGCATTAAGGATAAAAGTGGGGCAGAGTTGTTATCATCGATATAAATTTCTTTTGCATCTAAGATTAAATTTTCGTATGCAATTTGGGCTTTTTCATTAGGCAAGATTAAATCAAATGAAAAATCATTTACAAAAGGTAGGGTTGCAATATATTCAGATTTTGAAGCGCTATATACTTTATCATCTTTTAAGGTTGCTATGTAAATATAACTTTTTGAAGTTTCAATGATGTTGTTTTTTTCATTTTCTCTAATGTGTAAATTTCCTTCAAATCCCATATATCTAGTCATAGCTGAGCCTAGTAATATAAATAAAAATGAGATATGAAAGATTAAAAGTGGTATTTTTTTCTTATTAAACATTTTGTATTTAAAAAGAGCTGCTAAAAGATTGATCCCTAGTATGAGTTGTATAAAACCAAACCAAGAAGAGCTATAGATCATCGCCCATGCTGTTGGCGTATTATAAGCACTTTCTATGAAAGTAGCTAGGGCACAAAATAGGGCAAAAATTAAAAATAAAAAAATAGAAATTTTTATATCCCCAAAAGCTAAAAGTTGTTTTTTCATGAATTAAGCTCCAAGGTATTTTTTTCTAATCTCATCATTACCGATAAGATCTTTTGCGGGTGCATGCATAGCGATTTTACCATTTTCTAAAACATAAGCATAGTCGCTGATTTTTAAAGCTGAAAATGCATTTTGCTCTACTAATAAAATAGTAATTCCTTCTTCTTTTAATTTGACTATAATATCAAAAACCTCCCCAACTATTTTTGGAGCAAGACCTAATGAAGGCTCATCAAGCATTAAAAGTTTTGGCTCACTCATAAGCGCTCTTGAGATAGCTAGCATTTGAGCTTCTCCACCACTTAGAGTTCCTGCAAGGGCATTTTTTTTATCTTTTAATCTTGGAAAAAGTCTATACATTTGATTTTTTAAATGCTCGTAATTTTCTGCATTATTAAAAGCACCAATTTTTAAATTTTCTTCTATAGTAAGATTGATAAAAACCCTTCTTCCTTCAGGCACTAGGGCGATACCTTTTTGAACTAGAGTGTGCGGTAAGTGTCTTTGAGTATCATAGCCTAAAAAGGTTACCTCGCCGGTTTTTTTAACACAATTTAGCATAGCATTAAGTGTTGAGGTTTTTCCTGCGCCATTTGAGCCTATTAAGCTAACTATACTTCCTGTTTTTATAGTAAAATCAATACCTTTAACAGCCTCTATTAAACCATAATAAACATGTAAATCTTTAACTACTAGCATTAAAATCTCCCAAATACGCACTAATTACTTCAGGGTTTTGTACCGCATCGTTTGGTTTTCCCTCAAAAATAGTCTTACCATAATCAAGTACCATAACCCTATCACAAAGCTTATTTACAAATTTCATATCATGCTCTATAAGTAAAACACTAATTTTTTTGTTATCTCTTATGTTAAAAATTAACTCAGCTAAATCATCACTTTCTGTAGAATTCATACCTGCTGCAGGCTCATCTAGCAATAAAAGCTTAGGATTTGTTGCTAAAGCTCTTGCTATTTCAACTTTTCTTTGCTGACCATAGCTTAAACTAGTAGCTTTTTCATCAGCCAAATGAGCAATATTGAGTTGTTCTAAAATTTCATAAGCTGCTTTTTTTGCATTTTTTTCTGCTTTGGAAAATCTTCCAAGGTGCAAAAAAGCTTCAAAAATATTATATTTAATACTCTTATCAAAGCCAATCAATACATTTTCTAAAACACTCATGCTTGAAAAAAGTCTAATGTTTTGAAAAGTTCTTGCTATACCTAGATGAACTATTTTGTGTGGTTTTAAATGATCAATTTTTTTTCCTAGAAAAAAGACTTCTCCGCTACTTGGTTTATAATTTCCTGTAATAATATTAAATAGCGTGGTTTTTCCTGCGCCATTTGGGCCTATAAGTCCAAAAATTTCACTTTCTTTAATAGCAAAAGAAGTATTTGCTATAGCGCTAACTCCACCAAAATTTTTATGAATTTCTTTAAGTTCTAAAATCATTTTTTCTTCCTTTTAGAAAACTTAAATAAAATATCCGTTAGTTCTTTATCGCCCATTATTCCTCTTCTTGCAAAAAGCATTACTAAAATCAATATAACAGAAAATACAACCATTCTAAGACCAGGCATAGCAGGAGTTTCATAGCCAAAAATATTCATACTTTCATCTAAAAATCTTAAATACTCACTTCCACCTATTACCAAAATAGCTCCAATGATAGCACCGGTAGTTGACCCTAAACCACCTAAAACAATGATGATTAAAAGTTGGAAGGTAAATAAAAAGTCAAATTGCTCAGGCGAAACTGAAGCTAGCGCACAAGCAAGCAAGCCTCCACCGACACCTTCTAAAAACGCTGAAGTGCTAAAGGCTAAGGTTTTAATATTAAAGGTGTTTATACCCATTGCTAGCGCTGCATCTTCATCATCTCTTACAGCTTTCATAGCTCTACCAAATTTTGAACTAACAATGTTTAAGATGATAACAACTGAAAATATAGCAATCCCACCACTCCAGTATAAAGTAGTGTGTTTAGGAATGTCGTTTAAGCCTAAAGAGCCATTTGTAACAGAAGCAAAGTTAATCGCCATAAGTTTAATAATGATACCAAAACCTAGTGTTACAATAGCTAAGTAATCCCCTCTAACTCTAAATACTGCAAAAGCCAAAACTAAAGATAAAAGCATAGCGCAAAGTCCAGCAGCAAGTAAAGCCACAATAAAACTTGGTGAATGAATCATCAAAATAAAACTACTTGGATCTTCTAAAGAAAACTGATCGATTTTGCTTTCACTTGTAAGTAATACTAAAGCTGCAACATAAGCTCCTATAGCTACAAAGCCATTTGGTTCTAGTGAAAATTGTCCTGTAACCCCGTTGATAAGATTATAGCTTACTGCTAAGATAACAAAAATAGCAATATTGCTTAAAATTCCTATTTTATAATCATTGAAAAAATAAGGAGATATAAAAAGAAAAGCAAGCGCTATGATAAAAAAACTTAAATGTGTAATTTTTCTTGCAACCATCTTAAAACCTACTTTTTTCAAAATTTATGCCCAAAATTCCGGTTGGTTTAAAAAGCAAAATCAATACTAAAAAGATAAACGCAAAAGCATCTTTAAAACCAGAAAGATCGGGGAAAATAGCAACTACAACAACTTCTGTAAATCCTATAATCAAACCACCTAATACCGCTCCAGCAACCGAACCAATACCACCTAAAACAGCAGCGCCAAATGCCTTGAGCCCTATAAGAGTTCCCATGCTAGGTTCAACAGAAGGATAACTAACAGCCCAAAAAATACCACCAATAGCGGCTAAAGCTGAGCCTAGTGCAAATACAATAGCGATAATACGATTTGCATCAATTCCCATTAAATTTACAGTATGAATATCAAAAGCTAAAGCTCTAATAGCAATGCCATATTTGCTTTTATAAAGTATGAATAAAACCACTAATAGTATAAAAAATGTCAAAATAGGCACTAAAATACTATTGATGCTAATGCTGATATTATTAAAATTAATCACTGTTTCAAGATAATTTGGCACAGGAAAATATTTTGGTGTTGAGCCAAATAAGACATTAAATACATTTTGTATTAAAAAGCTTATACCTATGGCTGTAATAAGTAAAGAAATTCTAGGTGCTTTTCTTAAAGGCTTATAAGCTACTCTATCAATAGCTATACCTAAAGCTGCTGCAAATAACATAGCCAAAGAAAGAGCTCCTAAAAAAGGCACATTCATACTTGTGACACAAAATAAAGCTGAGTATGCACCTACCATCATGATATCGCCATGTGCAAAATTAATCAATCTTAAAACACCATAGACCATTGTATAGCCTATAGCAATAAGTGCATACATGCTACCTAAGCTAAAACCATTTATAATTTGCTGTAAAATTAAAGAACTATCCATTGAACCTCTTAAAATTTTATTTACGGAAGAATCGTATCTTTATAAATTTGTTTTTGATTTTCTATTGATTTTATAACAATTGAACGCGTAGCATTCCCTGTTTTGTCAATGTTAATTACTCCACTAACACCTTCAAATTTTGAAGTAGCGTGGATATTGTTATTAATGCATTCACTGTTAAAATCATTAACACATTTTTGCATAGCTTCAAAAATCACAAAATATGCATCTGCACCCATAGCTGTGAAATTTGGAACTTCTTTGCTTTGTTTTTCTTTTTCATAAGCTAGTATGAAGTCTTTTGAAAGTTGTGTTGGTGGGTTGTTATAATCAAAGCTATCGGTAAATAAATATCCTTCTGTAGCATCTTGAGCTAAATTAATAAAGGTTTCATCAGCAACTCCATCTGCTGAACCCATAGGGATATTTATACCCATTGCTTTTGCTTGTCTTGCAAATAAAGAAGCTTCGGTATAATATACTGGAAGATAAATAAAATCAGGTTTTAAATTTTTAATTTGTGAAAGAATAGCTTTAAAGTCTTTATCGCCTGCTGTGATTCTAAATTTATCTAAAATTTTTCCACCTTGCTTGCTAAATTCTTTTTCAAAGGCTCTAGTTAAACCCAAAGAATAATCCGCGCTTTGATCGCTAATTATCACAGCTTTAGTATAGTTAAGTTTATTTTTTATATAATTAGCTAAAGATGAGCCTTGGAAGCTATCCATAAAACAAACTCTACTAGCATATAATTTTTTATTTAAAATTTTATCAGCAGTAGCTGCAGGAGCAACCACTGGGATCTTTTTTTCTTCGCCAATTCTTATCACTTGTAAAGTATTAGCTGTTAGCATTTCACCAATTAGCGCATAAGCTTTGTTTTGTGAAACTAATCTTGTGCTAGCATTGGCACTTTCTATTTTATCACCTTTTGTATCTACTACTACTAAATTTACTTTATCTCCATTACTTAGAGTGTTTTTCATGGAATTTGCAATTTTCACTCCATCTAAAGCACTTTGTCCATATGCTGCCGTAGAACCTGTTAGAGGTAAAACTACGCCAATGTTGATTTCTTTTGCTTGTATAATATTGCAAGCTATGACAGATAATATAGCTATACTAATTTTTTTCATAGTTTACCTTTCAAGGATTGATAATAGTTTTATATACTTGTTTTTGATCTTGTATTTCTTTTATAATTACAGAACGACTCGCATTACCACTAGCATCTATGCTTATAATCCCACCCACACCTTCAAAATTACTGGTTGAGTGAATTTTTTCATTAATGCATTGTGCATTAAGATTGCTAGCGCATTCATTCATTGCATTTACCATTACATAATAAGCATCAGCTCCCATAGCAGAAAATGCTGGAAGCTCTTTGGTGCCATGATCTTTTTCATAAGCATTGATGAAATTTTTAGATAAAGTTGTTGGAGGATTGTTATAATCAAAACTATCAGTAAATACTACTCCATTTACAGCATCACCACCAAGCTCAATAAATGTTTTATTGTTTACCCCATCTCCTGCGCTTAAGAGTTTGTTAAATCCAACTGCTTTTGCTTGTCTTGCTATTAAGGCAGCTTCTGGGTGATAAATTGGCATATAAACAAAGTCTGGATTGATACTTTTAAGTTGAGAAACAATAGCTTTAAAGTCTTTATCGCCTGAAGAAATGGTTAATTTTTTAAGTACTTTTCCACCATTTTGCTTAAATTCTTTTTCAAAAGCTCTTGCTAGACCCAATGAATATACATTGCTTTGATCAACTATAACAACCACGCTTTTTAAATTTAAATCTTTGTAGGCATAATTAGCAAATTTATCTCCTTGAAAGCTATCCATAAAACAAACTCTACTAGCATAGCTTTTTTTGTCTAAAAGCTTATCGCCTGAGGCAACTGGAGCTATAGCAGGAACTTTTCTTTCTTCGGCTATGGATAAAACTTGCATAGTATTTGGTGTAACAGCTTCGCCTATAAGCCCCAAAACTTTATCTTGAGAGATAAGTCTAGTAGTAGCATTTGCTGCCTCTATTTTATCACCTTTAGTATCAATAGCTATAATTTTAATACTATCTCCATTTTTTAAATTTGGATTTAAAGTATTGGCTAGTTTAATGCCCTCATATACATCATTACCATAGGCTGCTAAAGCGCCAGTAAGCGGCAAAACAACCCCTATTTTTACCTCTGCAGCATAAATTGAACTAGCACAAAGTAAGCTAGCTAACAGTAGATTTTTTTTCATGAAAACTCCTTTTTGTTATTTTAAAAATGTATTGTGTTTAGTTTTTGGTGCTGGCTCTTCTTCTAAAAGATCTTTTTGATTAAGCTCTATAGAAAAATTTTGTCCTTTTAAATAAGCTATGATGTGGTTCATATCACTATCACTTAATTTTTTAGCATACAAACTCATTTGGATATTATCGCTTGATTGATTTTTAAAATATCCATTAGCATAATCTTTCAAAGCACCTTTGATTTCTTCTGGACTTAAGTCTTTAAGAGCTCTTTTGCCATAAGAATTTTTTTCTCCATTCTCTCCATGACAAGTATTACATTTGTTTTTAAAATATATCTCTTTAGCTTTTCCTAAGTCATAACTAATGTTATCATTAAAAGTATAAGTAAATAAAGATTTTACATTAAAAGCTAATAGTGAATTAAAAAATAAAACACTTACAATAAACAAGCGCAACATAAATATAACCTTTTTTAATATATAAATAAAGCTCGATTATATCTAAAAAAAATAAATAATCTCACT
>NZ_JAKMTB010000012.1 GCF_025772985.1 Campylobacter sp. CNRCH_2014_0184h
TAAACCTGAGCTAAGTCTAGCAAGAGAGTTGTCTAATGCTCTTGAGTTTAAATTTGCATTGTTTTGAGCATTTAAAGATGCCACGTTAGTATTTATACGAAATCCCATTTTAAATCCTTTTAAATAAATTCAACCGCTTCCATGCCGTTGTTTAGACTATATCGAAAATAAAGAAAAAAATTTTATACTTTTAAAATATTTTATTTGTAACTTATTTTAGATTATTCATTTAAAAACCCATCTAAGCAAAAAATTTAACTTTTTTTTATACACTTTTACTAATTTTAATCCTCACAAGGAAAATAATGAAAAATTTAATCATAGTAGAATCACCTGCTAAAGCTAAAACCATAGGTAATTTTTTGGGTAAAGACTATGAAGTAATAGCCTCTAAAGGACATATTAGAGATCTACCTAAAACTAGCTTTGGTATAAAAATAGAAGATGAAAATTTTAAACCTGAATATAGAATTTCAAATGATCATTCAAGCTTAGTAAAAGAACTCAAAGAAAAGGCTAAAAAAGCAAAAACCATCTACCTTGCAACCGATGAGGATCGCGAGGGTGAAGCCATAGCTTATCATATAGCCAAGGCTATTAATAAAGATGAAAATTCCCTGCCACGCATAGTTTTCCATGAGATCACTAAAAGTGCTATAGAAAATGCTTTAAAAAACCCAAGATCTTTAAATATAAATAGCGTCAACGCTCAACAAACTAGACGCTTGCTTGATCGCATAGTAGGTTATAAACTAAGCCCTTTACTCAATCAAAAAATTCAAAAAGGTCTAAGTGCAGGACGTGTTCAAAGTGCGGCTTTAAAAATCATCGTCGATAGAGAAAGAGAAATCAAAGCTTTTGTTCCTTTGAAATACTTTAGTATAGATATGATTTTTGAAAAAGACTTACAAGCTGAACTAGTTGAGTTTCAAAATCAAAAGATAGAAAAACTAAGTCTAACTAATGAAGATAGAGCTAAGCTTATCTTTGAAGCTTGTAAAAATGCTAACTTTAAAATAAAAGATATAGAAAGTAAAGATAGAAAAATAGCCCCACAAGCACCTTTTATGACCTCAACTTTGCAACAAAGCGCAAGCAATCGCCTAGGTTTTAACCCTAAAAAAACCATGATGATAGCTCAAAAACTTTATGAGGGCGTAAAAACTCATCAAGGTATTATGGGCGTGATCACTTATATGAGAACTGATAGCCTAAATATCGCAAAAGAAGCTTTAGAAGAAGTAAGAAAACTCATCAAAAATGATTTTGGTAAAGAGTACTTACCAAGCAAAGCAAATATTTACACCACTAAAAGCAAAGGCGCCCAAGAAGCACATGAGGCTATAAGACCGACTAATCTTAGTTTTACTCCAAAACTTGCAAGTGAGTTTTTAGAAAAAGATGAAGCAAGATTATATACTTTAATATACAATCGTTTCCTAGCTTCACAAATGAATCCTGCTATATCTCAAACTCAAAATGTCTATGTAAAATCAAATGAAGCAAGTTTTAAAATAAGTGGTAGAAAAATTTTATTTGATGGGCACTATAAAGTATATGGAGATATGGACAAAGATAAAATTTTACCTAATTTAAAACTAGAAGATACATTAAATATCCAAAATATAGAATTAAACTCACATTTTACTGAGCCACCTTCAAGATACTCTGAAGCTGGGCTTGTTAAAAAGCTAGAAAATCTTGGTATAGGACGCCCTTCTACTTATGCTCCAACTATTTCTTTACTTAGTGCAAGAGAATATGTGCATATAGATAAAAAACAAATCATACCTAATGAAATAGCCTTTGTTGTAACAGAAGTTTTAGAGCAAAACTTTAGCGATATAGTAGATAGTGATTTTACTTCTAAAATGGAAGATAAACTTGACATCATAGCAGAGGGCAAAATGGACTGGCAAGAAGTTTTAAGAGAGTTTTATTTTCCTTTTATGAGAAAAATCGATGAGGGTAAAAAAAATATAAAAAGTCAAAAAACTTTTACAAAATTAGATGAAACCTGCCCTGATTGTGGTGGAGAGCTTGCTATAAGAAAAGGAAGATATGGAGAATTTATAGCTTGTTTAAATTTTCCAAAATGTAAATACTCAAGAAATTTAAAACAAGAAACACAAAATGAAGAAAAAAGCGAGAAAAAACTCAATACCATAGGCGTAAAATGCCCAAGTTGCCAAGAAGGTGAGATCGTAGAGCGTTTTTCTAAGCGTGGCAAATTTTATGGTTGTAGTGCTTATCCAAAATGCAACTATATAAGCAAATACAAACCAAGTGAAGAAAAATGTAGCGAGTGTGGTGAAACTTTGATCATCAAAGAGCTTAAAAAAGGCACATTTTTAGAGTGCTTAAAATGCAAAATCAAAAAGGAAATTTAATGCAAGAACAAACCACAAAAATTAAAGATTTTAATTTTCCAAAAGTTAAAGCAGATTTAATATTAAGCTTAGGCTCTCAATGTAGACCAGCACATCATATGAGAAAAAATTTTTTACGTGCATGGGCATCTCCATTGGATTGGATGGTTAATGAAAATCTTGATGTTATAATCCATCTTTTTAAAACGAATTTTGAGGATTTTTTTTTATCTTACGAAAGATTACACAGTGACAACCAAAACACTATAAGTGTAAAAGATAATATCAACAATATACTTTCTGTACACCATTTTTTTCATAATGAAGATCTAAAAATTCAAGCAAAAAGAGTTAACTCACAAGCTATTGATAGATGGAAAATCATAAAAGAAAAAATTATACACTCCCAAAATATAGTTTTTATACGTAGTGGCAATTTCAACAAAACAAAAACTACAGAATTTTTAAAAAAGATTTCAGAATTATTCAATAATAATAAAAATTACTACTTTATAAATGTTAATTCTAGCAATAAACTAGCTATTGATGAATTAAATTTTGAAAAAACAACAATAAACACATCCTTGACTATTATAAATTATAATATAAATGAAAATGCTTGTGGAGCAATAGGAAATAAATATTTTTGGACTAAAATGATGAGAAGTATCAAGGTACCTTTGAGATTTAAAACAAAAAATGCCATAGGAGATTTAAAAACACGCTTTATTAGAAGCTGTAAAAAACGTCTCAGATTTTTTACAAAAAAATATAAAAACAACATAGATGAAAGTCACTAAAGGAAGGATCAAGCAATGCAAATCATGCTTTGTGCTATATCTAATATAGCAAGTGGAGGGTGCGGGGAGGACTGCAAATACTGCACACAAAGTGCTCATGTGAAAACTAATATCAACAAATACAAAAGAAAAGATATAGATCAAATTGTTTTAGAAGCTAAAATGGCTAAGAAAAATGAGGCTTTGGGGTTTTGTTTGGTCACAGCAGGAGCTGGGCTTGATGATGAAAAACTTGAGTATGTATGCAAGGTAGCTCATGCGGTGCAAAAAGAAGTAGAAGGACTTTTACTCATAGCTTGCAATGGCATAGCAAATTTAGAACAACTCAAAGAATTAAAAAAAGCAGGAATTTTTTCTTATAATCATAATCTAGAAACATCTAAAGAATTTTTCCCAAACATTTGCTCTACGCATACTTGGGAGCAAAGATTTCAAACTAATCTTTATGCTAAAGAAGCAGGTTTAATGCTTTGTTGTGGTGGAATTTATGGTCTTGGAGAAAACGAAGCTGATAGAAAAAGTTTTAGAGCAAGTTTAAAAGAGCTTGATCCTTTTTCTTCGCCTATTAATTTTTTCATACCAAATGAAAACTTAAAACTTAAACAAGCTTTGCTTGATCCTGATGAGGCATTAAATATCATCAAAGATACTAAAAAAGACTTACCAAATGCACATATCATGGTAGCAGGTGGTAGAGAAGTAGTGCTAAAAGAAAGGCAATATGAAATTTTTGACGCAGGAGCTAGTGCTATAGTAGTGGGCGATTATCTTACAACTAAAGGCGAAGAACCTAGCAAAGACATACAAAAACTAAAACAAATGGGATTTAGCTTTGCTAGCTCATGCCATTGATGCTCAAGCTGCTACGGATTTAAAAATTTTATTAGTCGTAGCAGGATGTTTGCTAACTTCACCTTATATTGCTAAATTTTTAAAACTCCCACTTTCAGCCACTGAAATCATGCTTGGTTCTTTTATAGGATTTTTGGGTTTCATAGGAGAAAGTGAGAATTTTAAACTTTTAGCTAATGCGGGATTTTATTATCTTATGTTTATTGCGGGTATGGAGATTAACCTTAAAACCTTTTTAAACACTGAAAGAAGCTTACTTAATAAAGCTTTTATTTACATTATACTTTTATATGCTTTTAGTGTTTTAGCGGTTGAAAGTATAGATATTTCTTATATTTTTGTCATTATTATACCTGTTATGAGTGTGGGTTTGCTCTCAACGCTTTATAGAGACTTTGGCAAAAACTGTGAGTGGCTTAATGTATCTATGGTAGTAGCCACTTTAGCTGAAGTTGTAAGCATAGTTTTGCTTACCATAGCTGCAGCATTTTTGGGCAAAGGAGCTGATCTTTTCTCACTCACTCAAAATTTATTATACTTAGTAGGATTTTTAGCACTTTGTATTTTTGGATTTAAATTTTTAGAAGTGCTTTTTTGGTGGTATCCACAGCTTAAAACCATACTCATGCCTTGGCAAGATCAAAACGAAAAAGATATAAGATTTTGCATGGCAATTTTCATAGCCATAGTTGCGATTATGATTTATTTTAAACTTGAAGTTGCACTTGGAGCTTTTATAGCAGGTTCATTTATAGCTACTTTTTTTGATCATAAAAAAGACTTAGAGCATAAACTTTCTAGTTTTGGTTATGGCTTTTTAATCCCTATATTTTTCATCTATATAGGCTCAAGTTTTAAACTCCAAATGCTTTTAAACCCTCAAGTTTTGCTCATAGCTTTTTCGCTAACTGCCTTTATGATAGGACTAAGAATACTTTGTGCTATGACTTTTGTAAAAATACTTGGTTTAAAAAACACCTTTTTATTTGGCCTAAGCCATTCTATGCCACTAACCTTACTCATCGCAGTAGCTACGCTTTCTTATCAAACCAATATCATCACTCAAGATATATACTCGGGGCTAGTGCTTACTGCTTTACTTGAAGCAATTTTAGCCATTAGCTTAATTAAATTTATTAATAATCTTAGTAGAAAATAATTCTACTAAGTATTTATATAAAATTGCTATACTTTTTTTATGAAAAATTTAGACACACTTTTAGAATTAGCCTTAAAAGCAAGCAAGGAAGCCTCAAAAGTATTACTTGAATATAAAGACAAAAATACTTTGTGGCTTAAAGATGATGATTCTCCGGTAGGTTTAGCTGATATAAAGTCTAATGAAGCTATTAGTGAGATTTTGGCTTCAAGCGATATAGCTATATGCTCTGAAGAAAATATACTCTCTTATGAAGAAAGAAAAAATTTAGAGTATTTTTGGCTAATAGATCCTCTTGATGGCACTAAATCTTATGCTAAAAAAGACAAAGAATATTGTGTTTTAATCGCATTAATCCACAAAAACACCCCTACACTTTCACTCATAGGTGATGTGGAAAATAATGCATTTTATTATGCACACGCTCATACTAAAGTTTATAAAAATAATGAAATTTTAAATCTTAGCTTAGAGCAATACGAAAAGGTTAAAAATATAGCCCTTTACTCTAAAAACCATGATAACAATGAAGATTTTTTCATTCAAAATCATCTTGAAGGCATTAAGGTTTCATCTGCTTTGAAATTTGTATATTTACTTGAAGCAAAAGCTGGAATTTACCCACGTTTTGGTGGTCCAAAAGCTTGGGATATAGCTGCGGGAGATTTTTTAGTCAAACAAAATGGTGGAATTTTATATGATTTTGATAAAAAAGCTCTAAATTATAATAGTCCTGATTTTAAACTTCCAAGTTTTATAGCTTTTGCTAAAAATGAATTTAAATTAAAAGGTTTTTAGTGAGATTTTTTTTGGTGTTTTTGTGTTTTTTAAGTGCTATTTATGCTAACTCTTTTGCAAATAAAAAAATCATCAAATTACAAAATAATGATGATTTTAATATCATCAATCTTGAGCAAAATATAAATTATGACAAGCTCTCGCATATTAATACCTTAGCTTTAGTGCCAAGCTATGAAAAAGAATATAATTTTTATTTTTCAAACTTAAAAATCGATGCTAAAACCATGGCAAAAGATACACTAAAAGCATTAAGTGCTATTTTAAATGAGCAAAATAATTTTACCTTGCTTAGTCAAAAAGAAAATCAAACTTATATCAATAGTCAAAATATCTTGCAAACAAATAAAAATTTCATCAGTGCAAGTGAGTTTTTAGAATTTAATCGTTTCAAAAAGGCTGATTTTATTATTTTGCTAGATTTAAAAAGTATTCAAGCAAGCCAACAAAATTTCTTGCTTTTTTCCAATTTTGAAGTCAAAGCCGACATAGAATACAAACTTTTTAATGCTAAAACAAAAAAATTAAAAGATCATAAAATCCTTACTATCAATACTCAATTTAGCACAAATGATAAAAATAAATCTTATCAAGAATTAGTCCAAGAAATAGCTAAAATTGTTTATGAAGATATTAAAAATACTATATAATCACTACTTCTTCTTCTAAAACAATCCCAAATTCTTCAAAAACTCTTTTTTTAGCAAGCTCTATCAAAAACATAGCATCATCAAAACTAGCATGTTTTTTATTGATTAAAAAATTTGCATGTTCATTACTAAACATCGCATCGTTTTTACTAAAACCTTTAAGATTAACTGCTTCTATCAACCTTCCTGCATGATCGTTTTTGGGATTTTTAAAAATAGAGCCAAAGCTAGCACCTTTGGGTTGATTTTTTCTTGCATTTTTTAAAAGTTCATCTTTAACTGGGTCAAATCCATATTCTAAAAAAAACTTCGCGCTAAACATTACTTCTTTAATAGGGTTAAACCTATAAGCAAAAGCTATATTTTGTTTTAAAATTTCTTGATTAAAAGTGCAAATACTAATTAAGTTTTTGCTAATATCCTCATCTTTTAACCCTGCATTCATTTTCAAAATACCACCCAAAGTCCCTGGGATATTTCTTAAAAACTCAAAGCCTTTTAAGTTGTTTTCTTTAGCAAAGTGATACATTTTAAAAGATTTCACACTAGAACCTATCTCTAAAAACATACCTTTTTCATTTTGCTCTAAAATTTTAATATAATCAAAACTTTTCCCTAAAATTCCAAGTTTTTTGGGTTTTGGAGAGATTAAAAGATTATTTGCCCCACCTATTAAAAAACCATCAAATTCGCAAGGCTCTTCAAGTATTTGCACTTCAAAGCTCTCACCTATACGCACAGAAGAATACTTAGAAAAATCAATAATCATCTAATAAAGCTTGGAATTTGATTTAAAATATTAGTTGTAAAATCAATCATAGAACTTATCATCCAAGGCATTAAAAATACTATTACCACAACAACAAGTAAAATTTTTGGCACAAAAGAAAGCGTAGCTTCATTAATTTGCGTTACAGCTTGGAAAATACTTATAATAAGCCCTGCAATAAGCCCTGCTAAAAGCATAGGTAAAGAAAGCATAAGTGTGATTTTAAAAGTTTGTACACCCAAGGCTACTAAAGTACTTTCCATATTTACTCCTTAAAAATTTAAATTCTATCAAGAATTTCTAAATTCTTCATACTCACTAGGGATAAGATAGTCTTTGCTTTTTATTAACTTCTCATAAAATCCATGATTAAACCCAAGCTCAAAAAGCTTATCTATGGCATTGTATTGTTTATCATTCATATTTATAGAGTTTTTATTTGCATATAAATTTAAATACACATCAAGTTTTTGGGCATCTACGCGTATTAAATTACGCTCTAAAAGCATAGAAGCTAAGATTTTTCTATTATGATCAGCTACTTCTACTGCTTTAATCAAATCTTTTTCAACCGCTATTGCATCATTAAGTGGTAAAGATCTTCTAAGAGCCATACCACCCAAAGGTAAAGGTAAATCATCTTTAGCCAATTCTTGCCAAATATCCCAAAGTTCAGCCTCAACACACAAACTAGAATCAAATTCTAAAATACTCTCATGTATAAGCACTCCCGCATCAACCTCATCTTCTAAAACAGCCTTTTCAATCTCTAAAAAATTCTTATAAACTATTCTAGCTTGTGGGTATTTTATGCGAAAGATTAAAGCATTAGTAGTGTGTGCTCCACTTAAAGCAACTTTAAAATTTGGCTTTAATTTTTTATCTTTTTTCTTAATAAGCTTTGGCCCATAACCCTCACCAAAACTCACAGCAGTTTTTAATAAAGCATATTCACTAGCTATTAAAGGATAAAGCGCAAAAGATATCGCACTAACATCGTATATATTTTCTAATGCAAGTTCATTTAAAGTTTGTATATCTAAAGCTGTATTTTCATACTCATAAGCATTTCCAACCCAACCAAATTTAATCGCCATATACATAAAAATATCATCAGCATCAGGAGAGTGTGCTACGCTAATTTTTTTATTCATTTTTTTCCTTGAAAAATTTAAAAAAGTATTTTAGCAAAATTCAAAATAAAAACTTATATTAAATTTCTTTTTGATACAATTTTAAACATATTATAAAAGGATTAACAAGTATGGATGATAATAAAAGAAAATCACTTGATGCGGCTTTAAAAAGTCTTGATAAAACCTTTGGAAAAGGTACTATTTTAAGACTTGGCGATAAAGAAGTTGAAAAAATTGATTCTATTCCTACAGGTTCGGTTGGACTTGATTTGGCTTTAGGAATTGGCGGGGTTCCAAAAGGAAGAATTATAGAAATTTATGGACCTGAAAGTTCAGGTAAAACTACACTTACCTTACACATCATAGCAGAATGTCAAAAAAAAGGTGGAGTTTGTGCATTTATCGATGCTGAGCATGCTCTTGATGTAAGATATGCAAAGAATTTAGGTGTTGATACAGAAAATCTTTACATCTCTCAACCAGATTTTGGAGAACAAGCCTTAGAAATCGTTGAAACCATAGCAAGAAGTGGAGCCATTGATCTAATAGTAGTAGATAGCGTTGCTGCACTTACTCCAAAAGCAGAAATCGAAGGTGATATGGGAGATCAGCATGTAGGTCTTCAAGCAAGATTAATGAGCCAAGCTTTAAGAAAATTAACCGGTATCGTACATAAAATGAACACCACTGTAATTTTCATCAACCAAATTCGTATGAAAATAGGCATGATGGGCTATGGCACTCCTGAAACAACTACCGGAGGAAATGCTTTAAAATTTTATGCTTCGGTTCGTTTAGATGTACGAAAAACAGCCACTTTAAAACAAAATGATGAGCCTATTGGAAACCGTGTTAAAGTAAAAGTGGCTAAAAATAAAGTAGCCCCTCCATTTAAACAGGCTGAATTTGATGTGATGTTTGGCGAGGGTGTAAGCCGTGAGGGCGAGCTAATAGACTATGGTGTAAAACTTGATATTATTGATAAAAGCGGTGCGTGGTTTTCTTACAAGGCTTCTAAACTTGGTCAAGGTAGAGAAAATGCCAAAGCATTTTTAAAAGAAAATCCAGCTATTGCAGATGAAATCACTCAAGCCATACAAAACTCAATCGGTATAGATAGTATGATTTTGGGTGCAAAAGAAGACGATGAAGAAGGAGAGGAATAATGTTGATTATTGAAGATTTAAGAGCTTTTGAAGTTTTAGATAGTAGAGGCAACCCTACCATTAAAGCCGAAATCATGCTAAGCGATGGTAGTGTAGGAAGCGCTATCGTTCCAAGTGGTGCAAGCACGGGAAAAAAAGAAGCTTTAGAACTAAGAGATAATGATGAAAGATTTGGTGGTAAAGGTGTTTTAAAAGCGATTGAAAACATCAATGGCACCATAGCTGAAAACATTATAGGGCTTGATGCATTTAATCAAACCCAACTAGATAATACTCTTTTAGAGCTTGATGGGACAAAAAACTACTCTAACCTAGGAGCAAATGCAACCTTAGGAATTTCTATGGCAACAGCACGTGCTGCCGCTAATGCACTAGGTGTGCCTTTATATCGCTATTTAGGTGGAGCAAATGCAAGCGTACTACCCGTACCAATGTGTAATATCATCAACGGTGGCGCGCATGCAAACAATAGCGTAGATTTTCAAGAATTTATGATTATGCCTTTTGGTTTTTCAAGTTTTAAAGAAGGATTAAGATCAGTTTGTGAAATTTATGCAGTATTGAAAAAAGAATTAGCCAACTTAGGTCACTCTACTGCCTTAGGCGATGAGGGTGGTTTTGCACCAAATTTAGCAAATAATACAGAACCTCTTGATCTTTTAATGACTTGTATTAAAAAAGCAGGCTATGAAAATAAAATCAAACTAGCGTTAGATGTAGCAAGTAGTGAACTTTATAAAGATGGTAAATACCATTTAGAGGGTAAAGTTTTCTCAAGTGAAGACTTAATCGCGCGTTATGAAGAATTATGTGCAAAATATCCAATTTTTAGTATTGAAGATGGTTTAGCTGAAGATGATTATGAAGGTTGGATTAAACTTACTCAAAAGCTTGGCAATAAAGTTCAGCTTGTGGGTGATGATTTGTTTGTAACCAATGAAGATATTTTAAGAGAAGGTATCATGAAAAATATGGCAAATGCTGTATTGATTAAGCCTAATCAAATTGGAACAATCACTCAAACTATGAGAACAGTAAGATTAGCTCATAGAAATAATTACAGATGTATTATGAGCCATAGAAGTGGCGAAAGCGAAGATGCTTTTATAGCTGATTTTGCAGTAGCGCTTAATACAGGACAAATCAAAACAGGAGCTCTAGCAAGAGGCGAAAGAACTGCTAAATACAATCGCTTATTAGAAATTGAACTTGATAATGATGAGTACTTAGGAGATAAACTCTGAGCGATTTATTAAAAGAGTATGATGAGCATTCTAAAAAAAAGGAAGCTCATCGTCAACTCATCAAAACCATTGCATTATCATTTGTAGCTATTATTGTTGCTATGTATTTTGGTAATATGTTTTTTGGCAAATCTTCTCTAGATGTACTACTAACACTTAAAGAAGAGCAAAAAATTTTAGAAAAAAATATAATGACTTTAAAAGCTAAGAATGCTCAAGCTCAAAAAGAATATTTGCAACTTTTAAGACTTAAGGGAGAAAATTCGCATGAGAATTAAATTTTTTATATTGTTTTTACTTTCTTGTGTATTTTTAAATGCAAAAGACAATCCTTTTGATAATAATATAGAACAAAAAAATACCGAATTTGCAAAACTTAGTCCTTTCCAAAGGCAAGATTTTAACTTTAATTCTGATGCGAGAATTTTAAAAAATATTACCATTACTTACATTAACCTTGATGGCTCTGAAGAACAAACCACTCTGGATATATACAAAAGTATTAACTGGCATGATACCTACTCATTTATAAAAACTAAAAGTCCAAATGCCACGCCTATACTTGATGTATCTGTAACCGTGCCACAAAAACAAGGAAATAAAAACTCAAAAACAGAAGAAAACAACACTACTTTAAACATAGAAACACCACTTTTTAGCGGAAATATTTATAATTTTATTTCTCTTGGTTTTTACAATAACAAAATTAATATCAAAACCCAGGATAAAATACTAAGACATCTTTCTATAGGAGATCCTACTAAAATTATTATAGATTTTGCTAAAAAACAAAATTTTAACACCAAAACACTGCAAGTTAATACAGCACAAGTTAGAAAAGTTGTATTTGGTTCACATAAAGGGTATTATCGTTTGGTAATATATCTTGATGGAAAATACAGTTATAAATATTCACATAGTGAAAACTTACATACATTTAACTATCGCTAAGAGTTTTTAAACTCTTAAGCAAATCTATGATCATAAATAATCATTTGAAATCTTTGGGCTATCATTCTAGCTCTTTCTATAATGATACTTCTTGGTTCATCTTCAAAAACTTCTTGCAAACTCTCATCAAATAAATTAAGCCAAATATCAAAAAATTCTCTTGGAAATGGAGGCAATTCATGATGAGCTCTCAAAGGTGAACCACTATAACTTGGATCAGCTAAAAACATCCCTGCCCAAAAACTTGCTATTTTTTCTTTATGTTTTTTCCAACTCTCATCATCTGTGCCGATTTTTTCATTAAAAATAGGTCCTAAATCTTTATCCACTCTAACCTTTGTATAAAAAACATCCATAAGTTTTTTTATACCCTCATGATTAATAGTTTCAAATTTCATGCTTTTCCTTAAAAATAATTTTTGCTTATTGTATTAAATTTAGAAATTAAAAATATAAACAAAAGTCAATTTTTAGTATAATTTTAAAAACAAAACTAAAGAAAAACTATGACTTATACTATTTTACCACCCAATCAATTCTTAGATGATTATGTCTTAAATGTGCAATTACATCAATTAGCAAATATCTCTAAAAATGCTTATAAATTTTGGAAAAACGTTCAAGCAGCACGCTATCAAGGCACAAGAGTGGTATTTTTACACAAAAAAAGTATTTTAAAAAAACACCAACATCTTATACAAAAATGTGAAAATTTAAGTGGCTATGTGTTAGCAAGTGCTTTTTGCTCATTTACCACTTTAGCCCCATCTCATTTAGTAGAAAAAAATAATTCTCAAATTTATAAAATCTTAGATATAAAAGAAGTATGTGGGGTTAAATTTGTAAATTTAAAGGCATTTTACGATCTTTTAAATCTAGATTATAATTATAATATTTACATCGAAAAATGCCATTTTTTTAGTCCCACTCCTTTGGAAAAGCGTATTAAAATCACTGAGAGTATGTGCGTTGGGTATTACTAAGATATTTAAACATCAAAGCACAAATAAGTGAGATTATAGCCATAGCTAACATATAAAATCCCAAAGAAAAACGAGCAATATTTTCTAAATTTCCTAAAGCAATGGTGTGTAAAAATAGAGCAAGTTGTGGGGTAAACCCACCGGCTAATGCATAAGCTATATTATATGAAAAACTAAGTCCTGAAAATTTAATCTTAGCATCAAATACTTCACTCATCATTAAAGGGCAAAAATTCATCACTCCAGCAAAAAAACAAGCGCTTAAATAATACACACTCACTGTATTAAAATCAGGTGTTTTAGTATAAAGAGCATTAAAATAAAACAAGCAAGTTAAGAAAAATCCTAATGAAAAAATCACACAAGCTTTTACTATACCTATTTTATCAGCCAAAATTCCACTTAATATACAGCCAGTTACAAGCACAACTATACCAAGCATTTGCATATAAGTTTGAACGCTTGCATCAATACTTAACATTTTTGCCATAAAAGAAGGTATGATTAAAATCATCACAACAATGCAAGCAGTTAAAATCCAAGTTATCAACATAGAAAGCACAACACCTAGCTTAGCCTTTTTAAACACTTCTTTTAAAGGAAATTTTTCTAAGGCTTTATCTTTTTTCATTTGCTCAAAAACAGGAGTTTCTCTTAAAAATTTACGCAAATAAGCAGAAATGATCCCAAAAATTCCTCCCAAGAAAAATGGAATTCTCCATGCCCACTCATAAAGCTCTTCTTGCGTGAAAAGTTTATTCATTATCAAAAACACAAAACTACCAAGTAAAATTCCACCTACCACAGAAGCTGTTAAAATTCCAAGATAAGTGCGTTTTTGACCCTTTGGAGCATGCTCAAATACAAAAACCCAAGCACCAGGTAATTCCCCACCTATAGCTATACCTTGACAAATCCTTACAAATACTAAAAATACTATACATAAATACCCTATACTTTCATAAGCAGGTATAAAAGCAAGCATAAAAGTTGGCACAACCATCAGCAAAATACTAAGCATAAACATTTTCTTACGGCCAAATTTATCGCCAAAATGAGCCATAACTATACCGCCAAGCGGTCTAGCTAAATATCCTGCAGCAAAAATTCCATAAGTATTAAACATTTGCCAAAATGGACTTAAATTTTCAGGAAAGAAATTTTTAGAAATATAACTTGCAAAAAATACAAAAATGATAAAATCATAAAATTCTAAAGTCCCTCCCAAAGAAGAAAGACCTAAAACTTTTATATCTTTTTTACTAAGATTTTTACTCACTCTTAATCCATCTCATAAGTATCATCATCACTATAATCATCATCGTATTCATAATCATCATCATCGTAATTATACGATCTTTGATTATTTACATAAGTATTATCATCTGTTTCATCATACATTTCATCATCGTAATTTTCAAATTCTTCATCATCATAAGCCATTATAAATCCTTTAAAATTTTTTAGTAGTATTTTAATATAAAAATATACATTTTGGTATAATTTTTCAAACTTTACTTAAGGAAAAATATGAATTTAACGCATTTAGATGAAAAAAATCATCCCAAAATGGTAGATGTAAGTCAAAAAGATATCACTCAAAGAGAAGCTTGCGCAAGCGGTAAAATATACATGAGCAAAGAAGCATTTGAAGCTATCATTGAAAATAAAGCTAAAAAAGGACCTGTTTTGCAAACTGCCATCACAGCAGCCATCATGGGAGCTAAGCAAACTTCAAATCTCATTCCAATGTGTCATCCTTTAATGATTTCAAAAGTACAAACCCATATAGAAGAAAACAAAGAAGAATATTCTTTTAAACTTTTTGTGACCGTAAAATGCGAAGGAAAAACCGGAGTTGAAATGGAAAGCTTAACTGCTGTTAGCATTGGACTTTTAACTATTTATGATATGGTTAAGGCTATTGATAAGAGTATGCAAATTACTAATATAGTTTTAGAAAGTAAAGAAGGAGGAAAAAGTGGTAAATATCTGCGATCTTAAAAAAGAACCTATTATAAATTACCCTACTTTTTGGGATTATAAAGTCGTTTTTGAAGCTGGGGTTGATGCTTTAGAAATTTTTACTCAAATACTTAATGAAAGAGAATTTAAATACAAAATCTCAAATACTAGCAAACAAGGAACATATAAAAGCTATCTTTTGAGTGTTTATGTAGATAGCAAAAGCGATCGTTTAAATATTTTTAATCAATTAAAAAGCAAAGCCAAATTTGTACTATAAAAAGGAAAAACTATGAAAAATTTAGCCATTATTTTTGAAAATTCTCTCTTAGCTTGTGAAAAAAATGAAATTCCAAACTTAATTAGCGAGCTTGTTTTTAGCCTAAGTTATAAAAAAATTAGTTTTGAAAATACTAGCAATGAAGAGCTTTTTGCCATCTTTTCTAAGGTATTAGAAAAACTTGAACTTATAAATGAAGAAAATATTTCTAAAATAATCCAAGGTATCATCAAAGCTAGAGTGGAAGAGGATAAAAAAGCATTTTTTGCTTATATTAATGAATATGGCAAATTGAAAGTAAAAATCGAAGAACAAAAAAACACCATTAAGCATAAAATTTGTGATAATTTTTTTGACTTAGAAAAAACCTTAAAGGATTTGAATTTAAATGAATTTAATATAAGCATTAATGATGCTATGCTTTATGATATAGAAATACTAGGTCTTTTAAAAGAAACTGCTGAAAGTGCTTTTATCACAACCTTAGAAAAAGGAGAAAATATAGAACTTACTTCTTGTGAGATTGCTAAAAATTTAGTCTTTAATGCAATTTGTGAAGGAAGTTTTGAAAAAGAAAGAATTTTAAAAATCTCCCAAGTAGTTTTAAATGCAGCTTTTGAACTTGCTAACGAATCACAAGCCTTTGCTTATGATTTATGTATTGGAAGTATTTATGGAACACAAGAAGGAATTTCTTTAGCGATTGAAAAATTTAAATCAAGCTTTGCATATAGTGCTTTAGAATATGATTTAAAAAACAAAGAAAAAGAACTCATAGATATAGAACAAGAATTTATTCAAATGCTTAAAAAAATATCATCAGAACTTGACAATCCCGTAAAAGACATACTCAAAGATTTATTAGAAAATAAATTTGACACTTTATTTGCTAAATTTAAACGTCTCATACAAGAAAATAGAGAACAAATCCTTATTAAAATAAATGAAATTAAACAAAATCCAAAAATTGACGACTTTAGCAAGCTAGCACAAAATAAACTTAACATTCTAGCCAAAGAGCTAAGTGAGCTTGAAAAACTTGCTAGTCATAAATATAAAAGTTTAGATAAAAATAATGCAAAAGAATTAGGAGTAAGATTGTGGGAAAAAATTAACAAACTAATAAAAAAATATTAAAAAACAAAAGTTACCATTTTATCAAATACATCAGATGAAAGAGGTAACTAATGTTTAAAAATTTTAATTTAACTACAAAAATGATTTTAATTTTATCTTCTGTAATATTTATTGGCATAGGAATTTTATCTGTAACGATAATCTCAAAAAGCCAAGAAATGCTTAATGATGAAGCTCATAAACTTTTATTAAGTAGCGCCAATAGATACTCAAATGGGATTCAAGCAATTACCCAAAACGCATATTCAACACTAGAAACAGCACAAGGCGTTATTAAAAATTTTGCAAATAAAGATAATAACTTAGATATAGAAGATCTTAAAATTTTAATAAGCA
Organism: Campylobacter sp. CNRCH_2014_0184h; assembly: GCF_025772985.1. Taxonomy (NCBI): domain Bacteria; kingdom Pseudomonadati; phylum Campylobacterota; class Epsilonproteobacteria; order Campylobacterales; family Campylobacteraceae; genus Campylobacter; species Campylobacter sp. CNRCH_2014_0184h. Next base: position 16,596 of record NZ_JAKMTB010000012.1, read on the forward strand.
GTATGCTAGATTCAAATTCTTGGACTTATTTTGCATATATTCATCTTAACCAATACCACGGCAATAATCCTTTAAATCTTACTCCATCAGGAAAGTTTTTATTATTAGCAAAAGATGAAAATCCGCAACAAAAAGGATCAATTAAATTCATCCAAGCTGAAGAAGTAATCTTGCAACAAAATTCTCTCATAAAAGCTTTACAAACCAAGCAACCTGCCGTTGGAAGACCTAGAGATTATTCTATAAATGGAGAAAAATTATACTTAGTAAACATTGTTTTACCAATTTTTGGAAAGAATAACGAAACAATTGGTGCAATAGGTATGCTTGTGCGCATTGATTTATTGAGAGAAGAATTAAATGATCCAAATAAGAGTTTATTTGCAAATGACCAACGTTTATTGATTTCAAGTGATGGTTTAATCATATCTAGTCCAAAAGCAGAATATGTTGGAAAAATCATCACAGAAATTAATCCTCATCCTAGTGCAAAAACAATACTAGACATGCAAAGCACCAAAACCAATGGTTTATTTACTTTTATACCTGCTTCTACAAATGAAAAAAATTTAGCCCAGCTTGTAAATTTTGATCTTTGGGAGGGCTCTAATGATCATTGGAGTGTTGTAACTATAGCACCAAAAAAATCAGTGGAAAAGCCTGCTGATTCTTTAGCATTTATTATATTTGCAATTTCTGCAATTGTGCTTTTTATTATTATTAGTGTGATTTATTTTTATGTTAAAAAAAGTGTTGTTGGAACAATTCATAAACTT
>NZ_JAKMTB010000013.1 GCF_025772985.1 Campylobacter sp. CNRCH_2014_0184h
TTGTAGGGAGCTTAAAGAGATGATGGTAGCAAAAGAGAGTTTTAATAAAGTGCTATTCCCCCCCCCATATGCTTACAAGTAAATGTTGTCATTGGGAAATCCTTTGAAGTAATATTTTAATCATCTGTAATTAGTATTACAAATAATTAGTTAATAAATAACTTATGTTAATACTATGTTTATAAATTTAAGCTTAAAAATAAACAATAATAAAATATTAGTATAATAATAAGGTATTATGAACGTTTGAATGTGTTGGGATATCGGGAGTTTGAATAAAAAATAATGTTATAAATTTTTAAAAGAATTTTTTACTAAAAGTATACTTAACAAACTAGCAATCACTATAAAAATAATATAAATATAAAAATACTTCTCATACATAAAATTAACAACAAAGGGTGTTAAAAAACCTAAAATCGCATAAGAGATATTATAAGCAAAAGAAAGACCACTTGATCTTAACTCTGTAGTAAAAATTTGAGTCATAAAAATAGGTGCAAAAGCTATAATGCCTTGCGCAAAACAAGCAAGCAAGTAAAATGATAAAAACCACTCATTATAAAAGCTAAAACTTACACCAAAAACTCCAAAAACCAAAGTAAAAATCAAACAAATTCTAAAATGTCCTAAAAAATCAGCCAAATACCCTTGTACTAAACTTCCTACTATGATCATCACTATGGCCAAATTTTGATATAACAAAGCAGTAGTTTTACTAACTCCTAATAGGCTTTCAAAATATTGCGGTAGTATCATTAAAGTAGCTACCCCACTTGTTAAAACCACAGTAAGTAAAGCGCATATTAACATGCTTTTTTTATGTGTTTTTAAAGCTTGTAAAAGTGGAAAATTTAAAATTTTTTCTTTCTCTTTTATGTTTTTAAAAGCTGGCGTTTCATTAAGCTTTGTGCGCAAAAATAAAGCTAATATGCCAAAAAATCCTCCTATAAAAAAAGGAATTCTCCAAGCAAAGCTTTCTACTTCTTCTTTATCAAAATACGCATATATACTTAAAGTCGCTAAATTTCCAAGTAATAAACCTAAAGTTAAAGTCGCTGAAATAAAACCAAGTGCCAAGCCAAGTCTTTTTTTACTCACAAATTCACTCACAAAAACCCAAGCACCACTCACTTCAGCTCCTATGGCTAGTCCTTGAGCTATCCGTATGATAAAAAGCATAAAAGTAGCTAAAAGTCCTATGCTTTCATAAGTAGGTAAAAAGGCCAAAACAAAACTTGGCACGACCATTAAAAGCATACTGACATAAAAAACATTCTTACGCCCTTTAATATCTGCAAAATGTGCTAAAACAACAGCACCAAAAGGTCTAGCTAAATACCCTGCTCCAAAGGCTACATAGGTATAGATTAATGGCCAAAAATCATCATTTTGAGGAAAGAAAATTTTTGCAAAAACACTTGCAAAGAAGATAAATAAAACAAAATCATAAAATTCTAAAATACCACCTAAAGAAGCATAGATGGTATTTTTAAAAGCTTTTTGCATTATTAAATTTTGCCACCTTCGATTACTACATCATCAGCTTTTATATCATCGCTAAAAAATGGCTTTAAGGTTTCATCATAAGCTTTGTGAAAAAACTGCTCATTTTGTAATTTTATAGTCAAATCATTGATAAATTTCAACATAGCTTCATCGCCTTTTTTTACAGCAGGAGCTATGACATCATGATTTCCAAGTTCTTTAATCACTACTTCAAAATTTGGATTTTCTTTAGCCCAAGCAAAAAGTAAAGCATTATCATGGCTTAGCGCATCGCCTCTTTTACCGATTAAAGCTGCAAAAGTTTCTGTGTTTTGATCAAATTTAATCGTTTTAATTTCTGGCATATTTTTTGTAAAATACGCATCAGCTGTTGTGCCTTTATTTAAAATCAAAGTTTTGTTTTTTAAATCATCTATAGTTTTAATATCCGATCCCTTAGGAGCCACTACCCCAAGAGCAACTTTCATATAAGGCAATGCAAAATCCACCACAGCTTCTCTTTCTGGAGTTTTAGTGAAATTTGCTAAAATCACATCAACCTTATTAGACTCTAAAAACTCCACCCTATTTGCTGCTTCGACTAAAACAAATTGCACTTTAGACTCATCACCCAAAAGTTCTTTTGCTATACGTTTAGCAAAATATACATCATAGCCTTGATTTTTTCCTTGTGCATCTAGGTAGCCAAATGGAGGTTTATCACCAAACACACCTATGCGGATAACACCTTGTTGTTTGATTTTCTCTATAGAGTTTTCATTAGAATTTGAATTTGAGCAGGCGCTAAAAAAAAGTGCCATTAAAAACGATAAAAGAAAAATCTTTTTCATATTTTTTCCTTAATGATTGAAATTTAAATTTTTAAACCTTATATTAATTTTTTAAACAAATCTTTTCTAAAATAAAATTAACGATGAAAATCAAACAAATTGAGAAATTTCTTCGCACGATCAGTTTTTGGATTTTCAAAAAATTCATCAGGCTTTGAAATTTCTACTATTTTTCCATCATCCATAAAAACTATTTTATCAGCAACTGCTCTAGCAAAACCCATTTCATGTGTAACTATAAGCATAGTCATACCATCTTTTGCTAAATTTAAAATCACATCTAAAACTTCACGCACGATTTCAGGATCAAGTGCTGCTGTCACTTCATCAAAAAGCATGATTTCAGGATTCATACAAAGGCTTCTAACTATGGCTATGCGTTGTTTTTGTCCACCACTTAATTCTTTAGGATAGGCTTTTAATTTATGCAAAAGCCCTACTCTATCAAGCCAGTATTTTGCTTCTTCTAAAACCTCTTCTTTTTTTCTTTTTTGTACCTTTAAAGGTCCTAAAAGTATATTTTGCTCCACATTTAAATGATCAAAAAGCTCATAAGATTGAAACACCATGCCTATTTTTTGGCGAATTTGAGTCCATTTTTTATAATTTTTATCAATTTTTTCATCATCTACAAAAATAGCTCCACCAGCCATTTCTTCTAAACCATTAATACATCTTAAAAGTGTAGATTTCCCACAACCACTTGGACCTAGTATAACCACTACTTCTTTTTGATTTACTTCTAAATTTATATCTTTTAAAACATGATGATCATCATAGTATTTTTGTAAATTTTGTATTTTTAAAATGCTCATATTAGCTCCATTTTTTCTCTAAAAACTTTGAATATACCGACAAAGGATAGCAAAGTATAAAATAAATCAATAAAATCAAACCATAAATCACAAAAGCCGCGTAAGAATTTTGAAATAAATTTAGCTCAATCACTTGTTGGCCTACTTTAATAAGCTCTATGCCACCGATTAGATAAATCACTGAAGTACTTTTAATAATTCTTGTAAAAAGATTAATACTCATTGGTAATAATCTTCTTAAAGATAAAGGTATAATGATAAAAAGATAAACTTCAAATTTATTAAAACCTAGTGAAAGCCCTGATTCATACTGGTGTTTTGGTATGCTTGCTAAAGATGATCTAACCAAATCCATCATCTCAAACACGCCCCAAATACTAAAAACAATAATACTTGAACCCAAAGCACTCAAATGCCATCCAAACCATTTCGCCAAGCCAAAATGCACTATAAAAAGCCAAACAATCAAAGGCATAATACGCACAAACTCAAGCATAAAACGACAAAAAGCATAAAGGAATTTATTTTTAGAATGCATTAAAATTCCAAAAAATACTCCTCCAATAAGTGAAATCAAAACACTAATCAATGAAAGCTCTAAAGTAACCTTTAAGCCTTGTGCTAGTCTAAAAAAGGTATCTTGATTTAAAATTTCAAACATAATTTAACCTTTTTTCTATACGGTTTAACACTAAAGATAAAGGTAAAATCAAGATCAAATAACAAAGCACCAAAGCAAATAATGCTTCATTACTTTTATAATAAAGTCCTATAAGATCTTTAGCCACATATACTAAATCTGCTAAAGCAATAATGCTTACTACAGAAGTTTCTTTGAGTAAAAAAATGATATTTGCACTAATACTTGGCATAGCTATACCCAAAGCTTGAGGCATGATAATATAACGGAAATTTTGCCATTTACTCAAACCCAAAGAAAGTCCTGATTCATATTGTTGTTTTTTCACTGCTTCCATACCTGCTCTTAAGCTCTCAGCCATATAAGAACCACCTAAAAAACTAAGTCCTATCACAGCACAAGCAAAAGAACTAAGGTGTATCCCAAACTCAGGCAAGGCATAATATAAAAAGAAAAGTTGGATTAATAAAGGTGTGTTTCTTGAAAATTCTATATAAATTTTACAGATTGTATTTAAAAAAGAAAATTTAAAATAACTCACTCCCACACAAAATAAACCTACTAAAAATGAAAAAAACACCCCATAAATAGCAAGTTTTAATGTAAGCCAAGAAGCTTGTATAAACATAGGGCTAAACTTGATTAAAAAATCAAAATCCATAAAACCTTCCATACTTTAAATACAATATTGTAACAAATAAGACTTAAAAAGACTTAATTAAATTTTGCATTTTTTCTTTATTTAAAATTGCTATTTTACCTTTATTTGTGCAAATAAGCTCATTTTGTTTTAATTCTTTTAAAAAACGCGATAAAGATTCTGGGGGTAAATTTAAAATCACAGCAATTTCTTTTTGCTTTAAATTTTGTAATTTTTCTTCATTTTCTAGTAAAAAGCTGACTAATCTTGACTTTAAATCCAAAGATTTTTGTCTGATAAAATTTTCTAAAATTCGAATTTTACCGATTAAAGAAGTCAAAAGTAAAAAGCTAAATTCTCCATTTTCTAAGCATAATTTTTTAAATTCATCAAAATCAAAAACACAAATTTCACAATCTTGCTCACAAATAGCATTAGCTGGGTAATTAATACCCTCAAACACAGGCATTTCAGCTATAAAATTTACTGGAGTTAGAGTATGTAGCGTTAGCTCAAAACCTTTTGCATTCACCTTGTATATACGCACTTTTCCACTTAGTAAAATGTAAATTTTATTTGCTTTTTCACCTTGAAAAAATAAAATATTCCCTTTGCTAAAATGTTTTTTCTTGCCTTTAGAAATTAAAATTTCAAAGTGTTTATCCATTTTCTTTTTCCATATTTTTGATACTTTCTTTTGCTTTTAAAACTAACTCTTCATCATCTGCAAAATCAAAAAATTTAAAGTGATTGCCATGTTGCACTCTACCATCTAGTAAATCTCCACTTAACCTGTTTTTTAAATCAAGCTCGGCTATTTTAAATCCATCTAAAGTTTTAGCAAATTCAAGCAAACGACTTGGAATTTCTTTTTGCTTAGTATATAAATAACAAAAGCTCTCAAGCCCCACTCTACCTACCCTACCTCGAAGCTGATGTAAGGTAGCAAGCCCAAGTCTTTCAGCCCCAACAACTACAATCACACTTAGTCTTGGTAAAGAAATCCCCACTTCAACCACAGTTGTAGAAAGCAAAATCGTGCCTTTTTCTCTAAATTCTTGTAAAATTTGATCTTTATTTTTATCTTTTCCATGGGTTACATAAACATTTTTGTATTTATTTATCCAGTATCCTTGTGCTTGCTCTAATGATAAATAATCTATATTTTCACTTTCATTTACCAAAGGATAAATGATGATTACTTGGTGATTTTTAACTAGCTCATCATCGATTTTTTTAAGCAAATATTTAAAATCTTTATCTTGTATGCAAAAAGTTTTAATATCTTTTTTAAAAGGCATTTGTTTAATAAAACTAAAATTTACAAGCTCACTTTGTATCATAGAAAGTGTTCTTGGTATAGGTGTGGCAGAAAATTGCACGATATGTGGAGCATATTGAGAGTTTTTGCTAAGCTCGCTTATTTTTTGTCTTTGATTAGAACCAAAGCGGTGTTGCTCATCTATCATCACTAAAACTGCTTCAAATTCTTCTTGATGAATGAGTGCATGTGTACCTATGATAAAATGAGCTTGTTCTTTTAATTTTGCTAAATCTTTATCTTTTTTACCACCTTTTAAAAGCAATACATTAACAAAATCAGGCAAAAGTCTTTTTGCTTCATGATAAATTTGCTCTGCTAATATACTAGTTGGAGCCATTAAAATAGCCTTTTTAGGATATACTAGCAAACTTGCAGCAAGTATAACCAAAGTCTTACCACAACCCACATCACCCATCACCACACGCCTTTTAGCAACTTTATTTTGTAAGTCTTTTTTAATATCTTCTATCGCTAAAAGCTGATCATTTGTAGGATTAAATTCTAAACCCTTAAGCCAAGAGCTTATATCAAAAAGTTCTATTTCATAAGCATTTTGTGATATTTTTTTACCCTTTAAACGCCTTAAATGATTAAAAATTTCTATATATTTTAAGTCTTTAACTATGACGTTAAAATTTTCATAAAGAGTTAAATCATCATAATTGTGTAAATTTAAAAGTAAATTAATGTATTTTTGTTCTAAATTTAGTGCTTTTAAATTAGCTTCATTGACATATTTTAAGATAAGTTTTTTTATACTTTCATCTTTAATAGAGCTAATTTGATATTTAGGAACTATTTGACCTATATTTTTTACTATTTTTGGGTTTATAAACTGCCAAATTCCATTAAAAAAATTCATCTTTGCATGGATACAAACCAAAGCACTATGCTTAAAAATTTTAAAATGCCATTTATTGGGATGAAAGATTACTATATTTGCTTTTATACCCCATTCTAAACATTCACAAAGTATAAAAAGCTGGGAGTGATGATTTTGCGTGCTGATAATTTTTACATTTTGGGTGCAAAATGTATTTTTTGGAAACTTTGAAATTCTAAAATCATCAAATTTTTTAGGTAAAATCAAAGCCAAATCGATACAATTTTTAACCCCTAAAGTATGAAGTAGTTTTAAATCCTTTTCTTCAACTTTCATTTTCTATACTTGCAAAACTCACTTTGGTAATTTCACTATGTGCTTTGATAAAGTCATTTAGCTCATTTAAAGTAGTGTTTTTAATCTTTTGCATTTCTTCTTTTAAATTTCCAAGTTTTAAACCATGCAAATATTCATTTAACATTATATCTAGTCTTTTAGCCAAGCTTTCATATCTTAAAGGCATAGAACCTACTAAAAATTGCTTAGCTAGTTGAAATTCTTTTTCATTGACTCCATTTTGGACAAAATTTTCAAAAACTTCCTTAACTAAAGTTTTAGCCTCATTAGAACTTTCATTTTTAGTTTGCAAATACCCAAAAACTCTACTATAATTTAAATTTACATCAAGCATAGCATATGCTGAATACGCCAAGCCTCTTTTTACACGCACTTCCTCCATCAAACGCGAACCAAAACCACCTTGACCCAAGATAAATAAAGCAAGTTTAGCTAAATACATTTTCTCATCATTAATTTGTATATTAAATGGAGAGCAAAAGTATATATAAGCTTGCTCAGTGCTTTTTTGCTCACTTACTTCTATACTCTCATCAACGAGCTTATAGCTTTTGTTTTGATTTGGGACATTTCTTTTTAGAATTTGGCAAATTTTTTCTACTTTAATCTTTGCTTCATCTTCTTTAATATCTCCACCAAAAACAAATAAAGCATTATCAAGTACTAAATTTTCACTCATAAAATCTTGTAATTCTTTTAAACTAATCTTTTCTATGCTTTCTTTAGTCCCATCAAGACCACTAGCAAAAATTTCATCTTTGAAAACATTCTTATTCAAAAGTCTTTTTGCTTGATAATCATAATCAGTATTTAAACTTGCAAGCTCACCCAAGGCTAAAGTTTTTAATCTTTGTAAGATTTTTTCATCAAAACGCACATTTAAAAACAATTCTTGTAATTTTTCTAAAGCAAAATCAAAATGTTCTTTCAAGCATTTAATACTAATTTGAAAATGCTCAAAACTAGCCTTAGCATAAAGCTCTATAGCACGGTATTCTAAGCTTTTAAAAAACTCATCATTACTTCCTTCATTTAAAAGCCTAGCAAACATACTTGCACAACCTCTATTGTGTTTTTCTGCTATTTTTCCACTATTTTTAAAAATGAGTTTAAAAAATACTACAGGAAGCTCATTTTCATACTCATATATTATGTCTATTTTAGTATTATTAAAGTCTAAATTTAGCATTAAAACCTTTCTAAAATATTATAAGCTGTATCGCGTTTAGCAGGTAATTCTCCTATATCTTTGATAAGTTCTATCATTTGTTCTTGATTCATTCTATATTTTGCACCCGCTGCAGCTACGACATTTTCTTCCATCATAGTTGAACCTAAGTCATTTGCGCCAAATTTTAAAGCAAGTTGGCCTATTAAAGAGCCTTGCGTTACCCATGAACTTTGCAAATTTTTAAAATTATCCAAATATAATCTTGCCAAAGCTAGCAATCTTAAATACCTATTAGAGCTTTGCTTGATGATTTCAGGATGTTTTTTAATCAAAGGAGTATTTTCGCTTTGAAATGACCATAAAATAAAAGCTCTAAAACCATTTGTTTTATCTTGTAAATTTCTTAAATGATCAAAATGTTCAATGATTTCCTCATCATTTTCAACCGTACCAAACATCATTGTAGCAGTACTTTTCATACCTATATTATGCGCACTCTCATGCACTCTAAGCCAGGTGGCTGTGTCACATTTGTGTGGTGCGATGATATCTCTTACCCTATCGCTTAATACTTCAGCACCCGCTCCAGGTATAGAAAAAAGTCCTTTAGCTTGTAATCTTTTTAAAACCTCTTCTATAGAAATTTTAGAAACTCTTGCTATATAAGCTATCTCTACTGCTGAAAAACCATGCACAGTGATGGTTGGATAATTAGTTTTTATATAAGAAAGCAAGTCTTCATACCATTCTATTTTAAGTTTTGGATGCACCCCGCCTTGAAATAAAATTTGCGTTCCACCTATGGCTTGTAATTCTTCTATTTTTTGCCCTATTTCTTCATATTTTAAAATATAAGAATCATCATCTTTTTCTTTTCTACAAAAAGCACAAAAATCACAATCAATACAGCAAATATTTGTATAATTTATATTTCTATCCACCACAAAAGTAGTTATTTTTTCAGGGTGAAGCTCTAATTTTTTCTCATATGCCATTGCGCCTAATTCGTATAAAGGTGCATTTTGGAGTAAATTTAATGCTTCTTTTTTACTTAATCTATTCATTATTAACCTTTTTTATAAAAAAGAATTATTATAGCATTTAAATGTAAAATAATCTTAAAAACGATATAATCAAGCCCTTTAATTTCATATATTCATAGGATACTCATGACTTATAGGTCTTTACTTAAAAATAATAAAACTTTTCGCCTTTTAGCAATGGTACAATTTATAAGTTATTTTGGTGCATGGTTTTCCCAAGTAGGTGTTTTTACCCTCTTAACCAAAGAGCTACAAGCACCTGCAAATATCATAGGCTTTTCAGCTATTTTTGTTTTTTTACCTTCTATTATACTTGCACCTATAAACGGAGTTATAGTAGATAGATTTAAACCTAAGAATTTATTACTAACAATGATTAGCATTGAGATGATTTCTATTTTTATGCTAATTTTTGTAAATTCTTTAGCTATGCTTTGGTTTTTATACTTTTTAACCTTTGTGCGTATGGCGGTTGCAAGCATGTATTTTCAAACAGAAATGTCAGTTTTACCTAAAATTTTAACCCCGCAAGAATTAAAACTAGGCAATGAGCTTCATAGTATTATATGGGCTGTATCATATGCTTTGGGTATGGGCGCAGCAGGACTTTTTATAGATCTTTTTGGAGTAAAACCAGCTTTCATAGCTGATACTTTAATGCTGTTTTGCGCTATGCTTATACTTAAAACTTTAATCTTACCTGATGAAAAAAATACCACACAAAACAATCTTTTTATATTAATCAAAGAAGGTTTAGTTTATGTATTTAACAATAAAAAAATCATTCATTTGATTTTACTTCATGGAGTTGTAGGGATAACCGCTTATGATGTTTTAATTACTCTTTTAGCTGAATATGAATACGCAAAAGTTATTTCCATACCTCTAGCCATAGGGCTTTCTAATGCTATAAGAGCCATATCTTTACTCATAGGACCTTATGTGCTTAGTCCTTATATTAATAAAAACACTTTAGTATATTTATACTTAGCGCAAGGTATAGGTATAATGCTTTGGGCTTGCTTGCAATTTAACTTTTATCTTGCCTTTATAGGCTTAGTAATGGCAGGTTTTTGTACTTCATCTTTATGGAGCTATACTTACACACTTTTGCAAAATGATTGTGATAAAAGATATTATGGTAGAGTGATTGCCTATAATGATATGGTGTATTTAACTTTTAGTGCAATTATTGCTTTTTCAACAGGATATTTATTTGAATTTTATGGAGTAAAATTAAGCCATTTTACTTTTGGCTTAGGAGTATGTTTTATCTTTGCGGCGATTTATTGGTGGTGGTTTAATAAAAAATATAATTAATCCACCTTAGAATAATAAACCCCACCTGCTGAAAAGTTTTTTTCAAAATACGCTGTTTCAGGTACAAGATCTGATTTTCCTGGGTATATTCTACCTTCTCTATTTAATATCCTATGGAAACGCTCCATTAGTCTTATTTTGAAATCTTGATCAAAATATATCATCATATTTCTTGAAAAAATCACATCAAATTTCCCAAGTTTAAATAAAGAATCATCAAAAACATTACAAAGCTCGAAACGACATCTGCAAGCTAAGGTTTCTTTTTTAAGCTGATACATTCTATCTTTTACATCAAAATAACGCGTTTTTTGCATAGTGTTTAATCTAGCTACTGAGCGCTCTGAATATAACATTTCATTGCATTTATCTATCATTTTTTTATTAATATCTATACCAACTATATTCATACCTTTAACAAAATTCTCACTTGCTAAAATAGCTAAAGAATACACTTCTTCACCACTTGAACATGGGGCACAAAGCACATTTACAGGTCGATCAAGAGATTTTATATAAAAAATTACATCTTTTAATTGCTCTAATTCTCTAAAAAAATATGTCTCACAAACTGTGATAAAATCCATAGTTTCTTGCTTTAAATTTCTTTGAAACTGTACTTTTTCATTTAATTCGCTAAGACTACTTAAACCTAATTCTTGTAAAAATTTAGGTAGCTTTATAGATAAAATATCTTTTTTAGTATTAAGATTGTTTCCACTTATTTGCTCTACTATTTTTATAAAATCATTCATTTCATTTTCTGTAATTTTTATCATCTTTCCATCCTATGATTTGATAAAATTTATTATTTCTTTTTTGAGTTCTATTAAACTCATAGGTTTTAAATTTGGATTAGTATCTCTAGCTTTTTTTGGCATTCCATATACTATAGAATCTGCCTCATTTTCACATAAACACCTCACACCAACTTTATAAAGCTCAAATAAAGATTTAGCACCATCATCACCCATTCCTGTCATGATCAAGGCTAAAATTTTATGATATTTGCAAAGATTTACAGCCGAATGAAACAAAACATCTATCCCTGGGTTAAAGCTACTTATTTGTTCTGTAGCATTTAATACCAAAGCATTATTTCCGCTTAAAACCATATTTCTTTGACAAATATAAATTTTATTTTTTAAAACTTCTTTGTCGTTTGGTACAATCACATCACTTTTTGCTTCTTTGTTGAATTGATTTACAAAAGAAGGAATAAAAGCTGGGTTCATATGTTGGGCAATCACTACCGCACAATCTTTAAGTTCTATATCATTAAGTAAAAACTTTAGTTGGCTTGGACCGCCCGTTGAAGAACCAATCAAAATAAGCTTCATTTTTTACCTTAAGTTTAGTATTATTATATCAAATTAAATATTTGAAAATATTAAAAAATAATTATATACAAGAAAGAAAAATTTTAATTAAATATGATAGAATTAATACTTTAAATTTCAAATGATAAGTGATTATTAAATGTTAAGAGAAAAAATTTACATAGCAAGTGATCATGCTGGCTTTATTTTAAAGCAAGAAATTATCAATTTTTTACAAGAAAAAAATATAAGCTTTGAAGACTTAGGTCCTTTTAGTAATGATCGTTGTGATTATCCTGATTATGCACATTTATTAAGTTCTAAAATTGACGAAAATAGTTTTGGAATTTTAGTGTGTGGATCAGGTATTGGTATGAGTATAGCAGCAAATCGCCATACAAATATACGCTGTGCTTTGTGTAATGAACCTTTAAGCGCTAGACTCTCAAGAGAACATAACGATGCAAATGTTTTAGCCTTAGGAGCTAGACTAACCGGAGTAGATATGGCTTTTGAAATCATCTCAAATTTCATTAATACTTCTTTTAGCGGTGGAAGACATTGCGTGCGAATTAGCAAAATAGAGGCAAAATTATGATTTTAAGTTGGCTTGTATTAACTGTATTAATTTGTGTTAGTATTTATATGACTATTATGTTGCTTTATTATAAAACCTTACTTCATAAAGAAAAAGTAGCAAAAGAATTCATAAAAAATAATCTTGATGATACTGAAATAGTCATTAGAAAATTACAAGTACAGCTTCAAAGAAGTTTGGGCAATATTGACATTTTAACTGAGGAATTAAACAAAAGCAAAGCAGACCTAACCTCTCTTAGAACAAGAAATTCACAATATCGTATCGAAAATGAAAAGTTAAGACAAAGAATCAAAGAATTAGAAGCAAAAATCGAGGCATTACTATGATGAAAGAACAAGATAAAAAATACTTATTAGATAGCATTAGAGCTATTAAGGATTTTCCAAAAGAAGGAATTATCTTTAGAGATATCACTACTTTATTAAATAATAAAGAAGCATTTGCATTTTTAATGGATCATTTAGTTGAAAAATACCAAAATGCAAAACTTGATTATATCGTTGGTATAGAAAGTAGAGGTTTTATTTTTGGAGCTGCGCTAAGCGCTAGATTAAAACTACCTTTTGTGCCTATTAGAAAACCAGGTAAATTACCTTCAAAATGCTTGCAAGAATCTTATAGCTTAGAATATGGTAGTGATACCATAGAAATTCATATCGATGCATTTAATAATCAAAAAGCAAACGTTTTACTTATAGATGATCTCATCGCAACAGGTGGCACAGCTATCGCTGCTGTTAAACTCATAGAAAAACTCAATGCAAAATGCGTTGAAGCTTGTTTTTTACTAGAATTAAAAGGTCTTGATGGAGCTAAAGAATTAGCTAAATTAACTTCTGTTTATAGTGTTTTAGAGGTATAAAATGGAAGAATTTTTAAAACAACTTTTGTATGATTATAAAAACTGGGCTTATATCATCGTGTTTTTATGGTGCATACTTGAGGGAGAACTTGCGCTTATTTTAGCAGGTATTTTTGCACATGAAGGTCATGTAAATTTAGGACTTATCATCTTTGTAGCAGGTTTGGGTGGTTTTGTAGGTGATCAAATATACTTTTATATAGGAAGATATAATAAAAAATACATTCAGAAAAAACTTCGTACCCAAAGGCGTAAATTTGCCATAGCACATTTACTCTTGCAGCGTTTTGGCTGGCCTATTATATTCATACAAAGATATATGTATGGTTTTAGAACCATTATACCTATGAGCATAGGACTAACACGCTATAGTGCGAAAAAATTTGCATTTATTAATCTCATTAGTGCTTGGGCTTGGGCTGCCATAACCATTTTACTTGCATGGTTTTTTGGAAAACAAATTTGGCTTGCAGTGGAATGGGCTGGAGATCACTGGTATTTTGCAGTACCTATTATTGCTTGTTTTTTACTTGCTTTATTTTTAGGTATGAAACAAATAGAAAAATCAATACTTAGAAAAAGGGAGCATAAATGATTTTTAATTTTAAAGAAGAAACTATAAATTCTATAAATGCTGACTTTGAAATCATTTTAATACAAGATAAAAAGATAGAAAAATACACTCAAAGTCAAGAACTCTTTAAACTTTCAAATTATAAAGGCGAAGGAATTTGCATAGATATGCAAAATAAAATTCTTTATAGTGAACTTAAAAGTTTAGAATATGAAGATATAAGACTTGCTTTTGCAAATGCTTATAAAGCTTTAAAAAAACTTGAAATTCAAAGTGTTAAAACAAAGAGTGTTGTAGGAAAATGCGTAGTAAATAGTTTTAATGCCATGATTCAAGGATTTACTTTTGGTGCTTATGAGTTTGATAAATATAAAAAAGAAAAAATACAGAGTAAGTTAGAGAATATTTTCATTTCAAAAGATGAAATTAACAACAAAACATATAACCTAGAAGAAGCTTGCATAGGTATAAACTATGGTCAGGTTTTTTCAAATGCTTGTGATTTTGCAAAAAATATCGTAAATGAAATTCCTCAAATTTATACTCCTGCAAAAATGGCTGAGGATGCTCTTAGCTTAAGTCAAAATGATTGCAAGATTTCATGTAAAATCTATGAGAGTGATTTCTTAGAGCAAGAAAAAATGCAAGCATTTTTAGCGGTAAATCGTGCATCGATCCATCCTCCAAAACTCATTCATCTTTCATACAAACCACAAAATCCAAAAATGAAAGTAGTGTTTGTAGGCAAAGGACTAACTTATGATAGTGGTGGACTTAGTTTAAAACCTGCTGATTATATGCTAACGATGAAATCAGATAAAAGCGGTGGTGCAGCGGCAATGGCCATCATCAAAGGCGCAAGTGAATTAAACCTTGATATAGAAGTGCATTCTATCATAGGTGCAACTGAAAACATGATAGGTGGAAATGCTTACAAGCCTGATGATGTACTTATCTCAAGAGAAGGTGTGAGTATAGAGGTTAGAAATACCGACGCAGAAGGAAGATTAGTTTTAGCAGATTGTCTTTCACTTGCTCAAGATCTAAAACCTGATTTATTAATAGATCTTGCCACTCTAACTGGAGCTTGCGTAGTGGGACTTGGAGAATACACAAGTGCTATCATGGGTAATAATGAAGATTTACAAAATGATTTTTTCAAAGTAAGTAAAAAAAGTGGAGATTTAGCTACTATTTTACATTTTAATCCACATTTAAAAGAACTTATAAAATCAAATATAGCAGATGTTAGCAATACCTCTTCAAGTCGTTATGGTGGGGCTATTACAGCGGGGTTATTTTTAAATTCTTTCATTAGAGAAGAATACAAAGACAAATGGCTACATTTAGACATCGCAGGGCCAGCTTACTTAGAAAAAGCTTGGGGTTATCATAGCTTTGGTGCAAGTGGAGCAGGTGTTAGAATGTGCCTTTCATATTTACTTTATCTTTCAAGGAAACAAAAATGAGTTTATCAGTTGGTATAGTAGGACTTCCAAATGTCGGAAAATCTACCACTTTTAATGCACTAACAAGAGCACAAAATGCAGAAAGTGCAAATTATCCATTTTGTACCATAGAGCCAAACAAAGCAGTCGTACCTGTACCTGATCATCGCTTAAAAGAGCTAGCAAAGATTGTCAATCCACAAAAAATCATACGCTCAAATATAGAATTTGTTGATATAGCAGGTTTAGTAGCTGGCGCTAGCAAAGGCGAGGGTTTGGGTAATAAATTTTTATCTAACATACGCGAAACAGAGATGATTTTACATATTGTGCGTTGTTTTGATGATGAAAATATCACCCATGTTGCGGGCAGTGTTGATCCTGTGCGTGATGTGCAAATCATAGAAACAGAACTTATATTAGCAGATATAGAACAACTTAGTAAAAAAATAGAAAAACTCACCAAAGGCGCAAAAGCTAATGAAAAAGGTGCAAAAGAAAGTTTGGCTTTAGCTAATGAGCTTTTAGAACATTTAAATCAAAACAATAGTGCAAGCTCATTTCCAAATAAAAATGAAGTCTATCATGCTCTTATAAAAGAACTAAGATTGCTTTCAGCTAAGGAAGTGATATATGGGGCAAATGTAGATGAGAATTCCCTTTTAGAAGATAATGAATTTGTAAAAAACCTCAAAGAATTTGCAGCAAAATCAGGTCATGAGGTTATCAAACTTTGCTCTAAAATAGAAGAGGAAATGATAGCTTTAAGCGATGAGGAGCATTTTGAGTTTTTAAAATCTTTAGGGATTGAACGTAGTGGGCTTGAAGTAGTTATACGCACAGCATTTTCAAAGCTTAATCTAATTAGCTATTTTACAGCAGGTCAAATAGAAGTTAGATCATGGACTATACAAAGAGGCTGGAAAGCACCAAAAGCAGCAAGTGTAATCCACAACGACTTTGAAAAAGGTTTTATCAAAGCTGAAGTGATTTCTTATGAAGATTATATCGCTTGCAAAGGAGAAAGTGGCGCTAAAGAAGCAGGAAAACTACGCCTTGAAGGAAAAGATTATATCGTACAAGATGGCGATGTAATGCATTTTAGATTTAATGTTTAATAAAATTTGCAAGCTATTTCAAGCTTGCAATC
>NZ_JAKMTB010000014.1 GCF_025772985.1 Campylobacter sp. CNRCH_2014_0184h
TTAGCATTTTAATTTTTTAATAACACTGTCTAATTTTTTACTATCTCCATCTTTTAAATCTTCTAAAGCCTCTATAGCAGGAACGAAATCTTCCATTTCATCAAGATAGTTTTCTAAAGCATTGCGTAAAATTTCAGCCTTTTTCTTTTTAGAAAATTTTGCAGTTTGATTTAAGCGCTCGTAAAGTTCTTCTGAAAGAGTTAGAGTGTATCTTTTATTCATTGTCTAGCCTTTATTTTGGTCTTATTGCTTCTTGGCAAGCTTTACATTTATAATTTGTGTTAGTTGTTTGTATTTTTTGATGAATTTCATAAGGAACTTTATGAATTTTATCTGCGCAAGAACAAATGTATTCATAAAATTCTTGCAATTCTCCTAAGTTTGTTTTTTTGTCTTTTTTACTAAGTTGGGCTTGGTGCCATTTTTCTATTTTCATATCTTCTCTTAAAATATGCTCTAAAAGCCATTTGGATGCAATTATATTAAGTTTTTCTTTTAAATCATTAGTGCTTTTTATATTTTGAATTAAATCTATCATGGATTGTATGATACTTTTATGAATTTTTTGATGATTAGCAAGTTCAGGATAGCCTATTTTTGCCATATATTTTTCTTCTTCAGCAAAATGTTCTTTCATGTAATTGAAAAAATCCGCAAGTAAAAATTTAATCTGTCCTTTATGAATAGGCTTATCTGAAATCATCTCAACATTGGCAGCAAGTTCAAAAAGTTTTTGGTGTTGCCTGTCGATTTCTTCATTGTGAATACTATATTTGTCACACCATTTTGGTAACATACTAAAACCCCTTGTTTGGTTTATGGGAGAGTTCTTGATACATTATAATTTACAATATTTTAAATTATGATTAATTTTTATTAAATTTCAGTTTTTTCTTTGCATAAAATTAAATTAGCAGAGCATTTTTTACATTTAAATTGTACTTTAGAATATTGCATTTTTAAATGAATATCATAAGGGACTTTGTGAGTTTTTCCTTCACATTGACATTGATATAAGAAATTTTTTATTTTTGGTTTTTCTTCTTCAAAGCTATCTGAAGAATTTTTTATTTGCGTACTTTGTTTCCAATACTCTATCATCATATCATGCTGAATGATATGTTCTATAAGCCATGAATTAACCACTATGTATAATTTTTCTTTTAAATCATTGGTGCTTTTTATGCTTTGTATGAGTTTTATCATAGATTTTGTGATTTGTTTATGCATGAGTTTATGTTGGTTTAAGTAAGGATAATTAATTTCAGCCATGTAGTTTTCTTCATCTTGAAAATGAATTTTAATATAGTGAAAAAATTCAGCAACTATCTTTTTAAGTTCTACTTGATAAATTGGTCTATCTGAAATTTCTTCAACTCTAGCAGCAAGTTCAAAAAGTTTTTTATGTTGTTCATCAATTTTTTCATTATTAATGCTATATTTTTTATCCCATTCAGGTAACATAAAAATCCTAACAGTATAAATTATAAAATAGTTAATATTTTATAAATATTTTGCTTTAATTCTACTAAATTCACACTCAATTTACACAAAAAAAATATAATGTTTTAAGAAAATATGATAAAAAGGTTAAAAATGGCTACACAAATTCTTTTGTTAGAAGATGATATTAATTTAGGAGAAATTGTTAGTGAATTTTTAGAAGAAGAAGGTTTTATGGTTACTTTAGTCGATAATGCTCAAGATGCGCAAGATAAAGCTTATGAGAAAAATTTTGATTTATGGATTTTAGATGTAAAAGTTCCACAAGGTGATGGTTTTAGCGTGCTTAAAAATTTAAGAGAAGCTGGCAAATATACTCCAGCTATTTTTATGACTTCATTGAATACTACTATGGATTTACAAAAAGGTTTTGAAAGCGGTTGTGATGATTATATTAAAAAGCCTTTTGAATTGCAGGAGTTAAAAATAAGAATTAATGCTATTTTAAAGCGTTCTTTTGCTCATAAAAATGAAGATTATGAAGACTTGGGAAATGGTTTTAAATTTGCTTTTATTTCACAAACTTTATATCAAGACGATAAACCTTTAACCCTGCCTTTAAAAGAATTAAAGCTTTTATCTTTGCTTTTAAAAAATAAAGGTAAATTTATAGATACTGCTTACATTTTTGAAGAAATTTGGGAGTATGATCAAGAGCCAAGTGAGCTTAGCTTAAGAGCTTATGTAAAAAATTTACGAAAAATTTTAGGCAAAGATAGTATTGTCAACCAAAGAGGAAGAGGGTATTGTTATGTATGAAGCCAAGCGCGTTGCGTGGCAAATTCTTTCTTTGTATTTAGTGAGTATAGGAAGTGTTCTTATAGTGCTTTTTGGCGTATGGTATGCAAAGTTAATAGAAGAATTAATAGCTGAACATAGCATAAAATTAAGACAAGAACATCGTTTTGTAATTTTACAAATGGAAAAGTTACGTTTTGAGCCTATAGAAAAAGGTGCTAGAAAAATTGCTCAAATTTCTAATATAAAATTTGCAATATTTGATAGAACAAAAGTTTATTTTTCTAATCTTGACTTGCCTGCTCAAACAACATTTTTTAAACTTAATAACGCAAATATTTATAATAATAACACTCTAATTTATGTGGCTGATGTGAATTTAAATAATTTATTGCTTGCAAATACTCAAGGACAAGATGCTTTGGAGGTCTTAGGTGATGTTAATCGTTTGAGGGTTTTAGTGCAAGGTGATGATATCTCCAAAGAACTTGGATTTATAAGATTTAAAGTAGCTTTGGCTATGGTTTTTTCTTTGATTTTTGTAAGTATAATGGCTTATTTTATACTAAAATTTGCACTCAAGCCTTTAGAAATGAGAATAAGATTTTTAAATAATTTTATAAAAGATACCACTCATGAGATTAATACTCCAATTAGTGCGATATTAATGAGTGTAGAAGGTTTAGAAAGAAAAAAGAATTTTGAAGAAGTTAAAGCTTTAAAGCGTGTAAAAATAGCTGCTTTGACTTTGAGTCATTTGTATTCAGATTTAACTTTTTTAAATTTTTCTCAAGTTTATGAGGCTAAAAAGGATTGGATATTTTTAAAAGATTTGATTAAAGAAAGAATGGAGTATTTTAAGATATTTTTGGAGCAAAAAAATATCAACCTAGAGCTTAGCTTGGAAGATGGTGGAAAAATTTATGCCAATAAAGAACAGTTTTTTAAAATGTTTGATAACCTTGTTAATAATGCTATAAAATATAATGTAAAAAATGGACATATCAAAATAATGCTTTTGGAGCAAAGACTTATAATAGAAGATAGTGGCTGTGGTATAGCAAAGGAAAATTTGGCCAACATTTTTGAGCGTTATTCGAGATTTAATGAAAATCAAGGTGGTTTTGGTATAGGGCTTTCTTTAGTGGATAAAATTTGTAAAGATCATAACATTAACATAAAAGTAGAAAGTGAGCTAAATAAAGGAACAAAATTTATTTTAACTTGGAAAAATTAAAATTATTTATTGCTCATTTTAGCCTTTTCTTTGGCATTTATAAGTGTTGTGATAAATTCATTTAAATTTTTAGTATCGTTTTGATTTAGAGTTTGTGAGGTATGATTTAGCATTTGAGTGATTAAAACTTCGTTGCTTAAGTCATTATCACCAAATTCTCTAGCCTTTTGTAAAATTTTTAAAGCAAGCAAATTTTTTACTTCATACATTTTAATCCTTTAAATAAATCACGCTAACAATGCGCTTTGGAGTTTGATTTTTTCTATAAGAAAAAAATCTCTCATCATCAAAGGTGCAAAGATTGATATCAAAAATATCACTAACACCTAATTCTTTTGCTTGAAATTTAACTAATGCTTTTAAATCAAGCTTGTTTTTATGTAAAAAATGTGCAAAATTTTCTTTGCTGTGGTTTAAAACCTCGCCATTAATTTCATAATTTTTAGCACAAATTCCTGCTGAAATGACGAGTTTTAAATTCTTGGTTTGAGTGTTAAAACTTTCTTGCATTTTCAAAACAGCTTCTTTTAAGATGTTTTCAAAACAACCTTTTCTACCCGAATGTAAAGCTGCTACGGCTTTATTTTCATCATCATATAAAAGTAAAGGTAAGCAATCAGCGCTTAAAATACACAAAGCTATATTTTTTTCATTGCTAATCATCCCATCGGCGTTAAAATGAAAATTTTTATTATAATGAGTGATGATATTAGAATGAATTTGATTTAAAAATACACACTTTTTTATAGAATTTTCCCGAGGAAAAATATTATCATGAATTTTTGCTCTAAAAATATTATAATCTTGATCAAAGGCTACAAAAGCTTTTGCGAAATCATTTTCTAATAAAGTGATGTTATCTTGTCTATTTGTTGCCATGAAATTTCTTTTTTATAATTTAATTGTCTGTGTATGTATCTTGCTAAAAGATCACTTTCTATATTGACGCGTCTTCCTATGGTATAGTTTTTAAACAAGGTTTCATTAAAGGTTATAGGAATGATAGTTAAACGAATACCATCTTTTAAAACTTCATTGATAGTCAAGCTCACTCCATCTATGGCTACACTTGCTTTATTTGCCATATAAATTTGTATATCATCAGGACATTTAATATAAAAATCAACCCCGTTTTCTTTTTTAGAAATATTAGTAATTTCACCTATACCATCAATATGTCCTTGCATTAAATGTCCATCTATTCTATCGCCATAAGCTAGTGCAGGTTCAATATGTACATAATCTTTTAAATTTTCAATAGCTATGTGAGTTCTTGTTTCATAAGAAAGTTCAAGGTTAAAACCATCATCAAAAAGTTTTGTTACGCTCAAACACGCACCATTAACTGCTATGCTATCGCCTAGTTTTGGTTTGTAGTTTGCTTTTAATCTTAAAGTGTTGTTTTGATATGATTTGACAAAGGCTAATTCGCGGATTAATCCATTAAACATTCAATACCTTTAATTTTTACGAGATTTTATCTAAAACTTTTAAATTTCAAAAAGTATTTTTAGTGTTTTATTTTAAAAAATATTATATAATTTTTGCCTTTTTTATAAAAATGAGGTCAAAATATGTATGATATAATCGTAATAGGTGGCGGGCATGCTGGAGTTGAAGCTAGTGCTACTGCTGCTAGAATGGGTAAAAAAACTTTACTTTTAACTACTTTAATCGAGCAAATTGGTGCTGCAAGTTGTAATCCTGCTATAGGTGGTTTAGCAAAAGGACATTTGGTAAAAGAGCTTGATGCTATGGGTGGACTTATGGGGCAAATTACCGATGAGGCTGGAATTCAATTTAGAATTTTAAATGAAAGCAAAGGTGTTGCAGTGCGCGGAAGTAGAGCACAAATTGATATGGATGCTTATAGAATTTGTGCTAGAAATATGCTTTTAAAACTTGAAAATTTAGAAATCTCTCAAGAGCAAGCTTTGTCTTTGATTGTTGAAAATGATGAGCTTAAGGGGGTTAAAACTAATTTAGAAAATACATATTTTGCTAAAAAAATCATACTTACAACAGGAACTTTTTTAAATGGACTTATCCATATAGGTGAAACCAAACTTCAAGCAGGTAGGGTAGGCGAGCTTGCATCTGTAAATTTGGGAGATTACTTAAAACAAAGTGGTTTAAAAGTAGGAAGATTAAAAACAGGAACTTGCCCAAGGGTTGATGCTAAAAGTATCGATTTTAGTGTTTTAGAAATTCAACCTGGAGATGAAAATCCTAAAGCTTTTAGCTTTAAAACAAAAAATTTCAAGCCCAATCAACTTCCATGTTATATAGCAAGAACAAATTTAAAAACACATGAGATTATAAAAAGTAATTTTTACCGTGCTCCGCTTTTTACAGGGCAAATTGAAGGTATAGGGCCAAGATATTGTCCTTCTATAGAAGATAAGATTAATCGTTTTGGTGATAAAGAAAGTCATCATTTATTTATAGAACCACAAACTAAAGATGCGACTGAATATTATATCAACGGCTTTTCTACCTCGCTTCCTTATGAAGTGCAAATTGCAATGCTAAGAAGTATAAAAGGTTTTGAAAATGCTAAAATCACGCGTTTTGGCTATGCTATAGAGTATGATTATATAGACCCAACAGAACTAAAACATACTTTAGAAACCAAAAAGATTAAAAATTTATATTGTGCTGGGCAAATTAATGGAACCACTGGTTATGAGGAAGCTGCTGCGCAAGGTTTTATGGCAGGAGTGAATGCGGTTTTAGCAATTGATGAAAAAGATCCTTTTGTGTTAAGGCGTGATGAGGCTTATATAGGGGTGTTGATTGATGATTTAGTGATGAAAGGCACTAAAGAGCCTTATAGAATGTTTACTTCAAGAGCTGAGTATAGACTGCTTTTAAGAGAAGAAAATGCCATTTTAAGACTTGGAGAATATGGATATAATTTTAAACTTTTAAGTCAAGAAGATTATGCATATATTGAAAATATAAAACAAAATGTTGATAAAGGACTTGAGTTTTTACTTCAAACTACATGGACACCAAGTAAGCAAAATAATGAATTTTTACAAAGCATTGAAGAGGAAAAGATCACTTCAATAGTGAGTTTACAAAAAATTGTTGCAAGAGCTAGTTTTAATATAGAAAAATTAAAAGCTTTAGATGAAATGTTTAAAAATATGGACGAGTATTCTTTAAATGAAATTTTAAATGAAGCAAAGTATTATCATTATATTGCAATGCAAAAAGCACAAATTGAAAAAATGAAAAATTTAAATGATTTGAAAATCCCTGAAAATTTTGACTTTAAAAGTGTGAGTGGATTGAGTAATGAAGTAGTAGAAAAACTGCAAAAATTTAATCCACCAACTATTTTTGCTGCTTCGCAAATTAGCGGTATTACTCCTGCTGCTTTGGATATTTTACATATTTATATCAAAATGAAAAAACAATAGATAATAAATTTATCTATTGTTATGATTAAAACAAACATTTATTTTTGTTTTTAAATAAATATCCATATATCTTAAATCAAGCTTTTTATACCAAAGAAAAAATTTATCATTTTTTAGATAAACTGCTAAGTTTTACAAAAAAATCAAAACAAAGGAAGTAAAATGGCTACATCTGAAAGTAGACGAAGCTTTATGGGCTTTGCCTTTGGAACGGTAGCTGCTGTGGGTGGTGCTTTTTCATTAGTTGCAATGAAAAAAACATGGGATCCACTCCCAAGTGTAAAAGCAGCAGGTATTACTACTGTAGATCTTTCTGGCATGAAAGAGGGCGAGCTTAGAACAATTGAATGGCGTAAGA
The DNA here is from genome assembly GCF_025772985.1 of Campylobacter sp. CNRCH_2014_0184h. Lineage (NCBI taxonomy): Bacteria > Pseudomonadati > Campylobacterota > Epsilonproteobacteria > Campylobacterales > Campylobacteraceae > Campylobacter > Campylobacter sp. CNRCH_2014_0184h. The sequence continues at coordinate 7,265 of NZ_JAKMTB010000014.1, forward strand.
AGCCTATATTTATCTTAAAAAAAGATGCAGATATGGCAAAAGATAGCAATAGAGATGTTGTTGTGGGTGATGTTGCTTATACTGTAGTTATTGGTCTTTGTACGCATTTAGGCTGTATTCCAGCTTACGCTCCAAGCGAAAAATTATTTAAGTGTGCTTGCCATGGTGGTGAATTTGACACCAGTGGTAAAAATGTATTTGGTCCTCCTCCAAGACCTTTGGACATTCCTCCTTTTAGAATTGATGGAACAAAATTAGTATTAGGCGAAGAAGGTCCAGAATATAAAAAAATGATCGCGGAGGCTTAATATGGCACAGATAAAAAAAGCAAATGGTATTGTAGATTGGCTTGATCAAAGATTAGCTGTAAATAAGCTTTTTAATGTTTTAATGGCTCAATATTGGATACCAAAACAAATTAACTTCTTATGGGCAATGGGTGTTATTTTAACTACTCTTTTTGCTATTTTATTTATTTCAGGTTTATTTTTAGTAATGTATTACAAGCCAGATGTAGCTTTGGCTTTTGATAGTGTAAATAAAACTATCATGCAAGAAGTGGAGTATGGGTGGCTTTGGCGTCATATGCACGGTGTGGCTGCTTCGGTTGTATTTTTAATCATATATATCCATATGTTAACAGGAATTTATTATGGCTCTTATAAAAGAGGCCGCGAAATGATTTGGATTAGTGGTATGCTTTTATTTGTTGTATTTTCAGCAGAAGCATTTAGTGGATATATGTTACCTTGGGGGCAAATGAGTTTTTGGGCTGCTCAAGTTATTACTCAGCTTTTTGGTGGAATTCCTTTTATAGGTGATGCGTTGGTTATTTGGATAAGAGGAGATTTTGCAGTTTCAGATCCAACTTTAACTAGATTTTTTATGTTACATGTATGTTTATTGCCTATTGTGATTTTAGCAATTATTGCATTCCACTTTTATTCTTTAAGAATTCCTCATGTTAATAATGAAATTTCAGAAGAGATTGATTTTGATTTAGAAGCTGAAAAATATTTAGCAGGTGATACAAAAGGTTCTAAAGTTATTCCTTTTTGGCCAGGATTTTTAGCTAAAGATTTTATGTATATTGCGCTATTTATGATTTTCTTCTTTTACTTGGTATGTTTTAAATTCAATTTTGCAATGGATCCAATCAACTTTGACCCAGCAAATTCTTTAAAAACACCTCCTCATATTTATCCTGAATGGTATTTCTTATGGAGTTATGAAGTTTTAAGAGGATTTTTCTTTGATGTTGGAAGCATTAAAGCTTTTGATATAGGACTTGCAGCATTTGGTATAGCACAAATTATTTTCTTCTTATTACCTTGGCTTGATAGAAGTGATGTTGTAAAACCAGCACATGAAAGACCAATGTTTTTTGTATGGTTTTGGGTATTATTGATAGATTTAATTGTACTAACAGTTTATGGAAAACTTCCTCCAACAGGAATTAATGCTTGGATAGGATTTTATGCTTCTATGGTATTTTTACTATTATTGCTAGTAGTCTTGCCAATTATTACTATCATGGAAAGAAAAAGGGGCTAATAATGAGAGAATTAAAAATATTTTTTGTAGTTGTCTTTTTCACAGGTTTAGTTTATTGGGGGGTTGAGCCTTACGCGCATTCAGTGATGAATCCTCCTTCAACTCCAGTTAATTTTGACTTTGCAAAAGCTGATGCAGAATTTACCAAAGGTGAAGTTGCTTTAAAAGAAAAAGCAGCAGTGGATGCTAATGCTTCAGGAAGTGAAAAAGCTATAGCTAATGCTCAAAAAGCATTAGAACTTGCAAAAAGCCAAGAAGAAGCTACTAAGCAATTGTGGGAAAAAATCGCAAAAATCGATTTTAGCAAAGGTAATGCACAAAAAGGAAAAGAACTTTTTGAAGGAAATTGTATTGCATGTCATGGTGTGAAAGCTGTCGGAATTCCTGCTACTATTACAGATTCTTCTTTGGGTGTAACACCTCCTGATTTAAGTGATGCGGGTGCTATCTATGATGAGAAATTTTTAGCAGCATTGATTGTTGATCCAGTTAAAGCTTTACAAATTTCACATAAATTCAATGATGAAAATCCATTCTTAATGCCTGCTTATCCTTTAAGTGGCGATGAAGCACAAGATAATCAAGATTTAGCAGACTTAATTGCATTCTTTAAAAATACAGCTAGTGAATATGAAAAAGAATTTGATGCAAAATTAAAAGCTGATTTAGAAGAAAAATATGCTAAAAATCAAGAGCTTTCAGAGCAAGCAAAAACAGCTTTAATTGCAAAAGAATTTGATTTTGCTAAAAACAAACATACATTTGAAAATGCTTGTGGAAGATGCCATGATGTAAAATATGATGGCTTTGTTTCAAGCTCAAATATGAGTGATTTAAAAAATTATCTTGGTATGACACCTCCAGATTTATCTATGATGATTCGTTCTAAAGGTGCACATTATCTTGAAATCTTCATCAATGAACCTCAAAAGAAAATTCATGGAACTGCTATGCCAAGAGTTGGTTTGAATGAAAAAGCACAAACTCAAGTTATTAATTATCTTGAAAAAGTTGGTGATAGTAAAAAAGAAGAAAGAGAGCAAACAGGAATTTATATCATGATATTCTTTGCTATCTTAAGTATTTTTGCTATAGGCTGGAAAAGATCAGTTTGGTCTAAACTACACTAATTTACCCAAAGAACGCCTTGTGGCGTTCTTTTTCTTCAATAATAAGCTAAATATAAAATAAAATTTGATATAATATTCTTTCATTTCACACGCATTAATTTCCTTATTAGGTTGCTTATGGGTTAAAGAATGCGGAGGAATAAACCTAATTATTTTATTTCAAGGAGAATTTCATGGTAAGCATGAGAGATTTATTAGAGTGTGGTGTACACTTTGGACACCAAACAAGAAGATGGAATCCAAAAATGAAAAAATTTATTTTTGGAGAAAGAAAAGGTATCTATGTAATTGATTTACAAAAAACACTTAGATATTTTAGATATACATATAACATCGTTCGCGATGCTGCTGCAGAAGGTAAAACAATTTTATTTGTTGGCACTAAAAAACAAGCTGGTGGAGCGATTAAAGAATATGCTGAAAAATGCGGTATGCCTTATGTAAATCATAGATGGCTTGGTGGTATGATGACTAACTTTGGAACTATCCGCCAATCGATTAGAAAATTAGAAGTTATAGAAAAAATGGAAGAAGATGGAAGCATTAAGCTTTTAACTAAAAAAGAAGCTTTAATGCTTACTAGAAAAAAAGAAAAATTACTAGCATATCTTGGTGGTATTAGATATATGAAAACCCAACCTGATATGATTTTTGTTATCGATACTGTTAAAGAAAAAATTGCAGTACAAGAAGCTAATAGATTAAAAATCCCTGTGGTTGCTCCACTAGATACAAACTGCGATCCTGACTTAGTAGATTTCCCAATTCCAGGAAATGATGATGCGATTCGTTCAGTTCAACTTTTCTGCCAAGAAATGGCTGAAGCAATCAACGAAGGTAAAGCTTTAAGAGAGCAAGATGGTGAAGCAAATGAAGAACAACCAATCTCTGAAGAAGAAAAAAAAGAAGTTTTAGAAGAAGCTATGAGTGAAGAAGATTTTGAAGGAGATAAAGAATAATGGCTGAAATCACTGCACAAATGGTAAAAGAACTGCGCGAAAGTACTGGCGCAGGTATGATGGATTGTAAAAATGCTTTAAAAGATACAGATGGTGATTTTGAAAAAGCAGTACAACTTTTAAGAGAAAAAGGACTTGGAAAAGCTGATAAAAAAGCCGATCGTTTAGCTGCTGAAGGTTTGGTAAGTGTAAAAGTAAGCGATGATTTAAAATGCGCAACTGTAAGTGAAATCAATTCAGAAACTGATTTCGTTGCTAAAAATGAACAATTTATTGCTTTAACAAAAGATACAACAGCACATATTCAAGCTAAAAGCCTTCAAAATGTTGAGCAGTTACATTCAAGTGAGATTAATGGTGTTAAATTTGAAGAATATTTAAAAAATCAAATTGCAACTATAGGTGAAAATTTAGTTGTAAGAAGATTTGCTACTGTAAAAGCTGGAGCTAGTGGAGCGGTAAATGGTTATGTTCATTCTAATGGACGCGTGGGTGTTATTATTGCTGCAGCTTGTGATAGTGAAGCTACGGCTAATAAGTGTGGAGAATTTTTAAAACACCTTTGTATGCATATTGCTGCAATGAAACCAAATTATCTATCTTATGAAGAGCTTGATATGGATTTTGTAGAAAATGAATATAAAGCTTTAGTTGCAGAGTTGGAAAAAGAAAATGAAGAAAGAAGAAGATTAAAAGATCCTAATAAGCCAGAGCTTAAAATTCCAAAATTTGCAAGTAGAAAGCAATTAACTCAAGAGATAATCCAAGAAGCTGAAGAAGCTATTAAAGCTGAACTTCAAGCACAAGGAAAACCAGAAAAAATTTGGCCTAACATTATCCCAGGTAAACTAAATAGCTTTATAGCGGATAATTCTCAGCTTGATGGTAGACTTACCCTAATGGGACAGTTTTATGCGATGGATGATAAAAAAACTGTCGAGCAAGTAATTGCAGAAAAAGAAAAAGAATTTGGTGGAACTATTAAAATAGTAGAATTTATTCGTTTTGAAGTGGGTGAAGGTCTAGAAAAGAAAACTGAAGATTTTGCTGCTGAAGTTGCTGCGCAAATTGGTTAAAAATGGAACTTTTAAAAGCGGAAAATTTAAGCCATAGTTTTGATATTCCGCTTTTTGAAAATTTAAATTTTACTTTAAATACAAAAGATTGTATTGCAATATGTGGAAGTAGTGGGTGTGGCAAATCTACTCTTTTACATATTTTATCTACCTTGTTAAAACCTCAATCAGGGAAAGTTTTTTATAATAATCAGGATTTGTATTCCTTAAACGATGAAGCTTTATTAGAAATTCGTAGAAAAGATTTTGGGATTATTTTTCAAATGCATTATTTATTTAAAGGTTTTTTAGCTTTTGAAAATATAGAGCTTGCAAGTATTTTGAGTAGGCAAAATATCGATTATGAGTTATTAAAAAAACTTGATATTGTTGATTTAATGAATCAAAAGATCACAAAATTAAGTGGTGGACAGCAGCAACGAGTAAGTATAGCTAGAGTTTTAAGTAAAAGACCAAAAATCATTTTTGCTGATGAGGCTACTGGTAATTTAGATTTTAAAAATGCTTTAAATGTGTTAGATATTTTGATTGGTTATGTCAAAGAAAATAATGCAGCTTTAGTTTTTGTGACTCACGATCAAGAACTTGCTAAAAAATGTGATAGGATTTATCATTTAAGTAATTATGGAATTTGTTAAATATTTAGGCGATGAAAATGTTGTAATTTTCATGCTTTTATTTGCCAGAATGAGTGGATTAATAGTATTTTTCCCTTTTTTTTCTCACAATAGTATACCTTTGGTAGTAAAAACAACTTTAGCTTTATTTTTAACAATGTTTTTATATCCTTTGGCAAAACTTGAAAATAATACACCTGATTCTTTTTTTATTTTGTATCTTTTAAGTGAAGTGCTTTTTGGGATGGTTGCAGGTTTAATTTTACAAATGATTTTCGCCATTTTACAAATGGCAGGTGAGCAAATTTCTTTTACCATGGGTTTTTCTATGGCTAGTATTTTAGATCCAGCTACAGGTGCTAATACTCCAGTAATTTCTCAAGTTTTAAATTTGCTTGCATTGTTGGTTTTTTTAGCATTTGATGGTCATCATTTGGTATTGCTTTTTATAGCTAGTTCGTTAGATTATATTAGTTTGGGTGGATTTTATCCGCATGAGAATTTAATGCTTTATTTGAATAAAGCTATGGTAAATATCTTTGTGCTCGGTTTTTCTATGGCTTTTCCTATTTTAGCAATATCTTTATTATCAGATGTTATTTTTGGTATGCTTATGAAAACTATGCCACAATTTAATCTTTTAGTGGTAGGTTATCCTATCAAGATATTTTTATCTTTTGCAGTGCTTATTGCTATTTTACTCATCATGATGCAGTATTTTAAAAATTTAATGTTAAAAAGTTTTGAGCATATGGAGTTATTGTTTTTCAATATATAAGCAATAAATAATTAAAAATGTTTTAAAATAATACATTTCTTTAACTTGGGAGATGACAGATGAAGGTTGTGCTGATAAATTCTAATGTAGCTGTTTCAAAATTAATTAGCTTGGGGGTTCAAAAACTAGGTTATGAATTTGAAGAGCTTGCAAATGCTGAAGAACTTGAAGACTTTTATGATATTATCATCATAGATCATGATATTGAAGCTAATTTAGATGAATTGAAAAGTAAATGTAATAGATTGATTTATTTATTGCCTAGAAACCAAGAGCAAGTAGAAGGCGTAGAGTGTTTATATAAGCCTTTTTTACCGACTGATTTTATAGAACTTTTGGGTAATGAAAAAACTTTAAGTGAAAGTAAGGATAGTACTTTAGAAGAAGATGAATTGAGTTTTGATGAGGATGTTTTAATTGATAAAGATATACCTTTAGATGGAAATGAACTTTTGGCTGGTATTGATTTGTCTGAGCATGAAGAAAGTTTAAGTGAAGATGATTTAAATCTGCAAGAAGATTTTTTTGAAGAAAATTTAGATAATTCATTAGAAGCTGAAGATAAATCTAAATTATCAAATGAAGCTGATATTGACAAGGAATTAGATGATAAGTTAACATTAGTAGATGAACAACATGAAGAAAATATAGAAGAAAATATAGAAGAAAATATAGAAGAAAATATAGAAGAAAATAT
>NZ_JAKMTB010000015.1 GCF_025772985.1 Campylobacter sp. CNRCH_2014_0184h
AGGTGATGGAGATAATACTATAGTAGCTAACTTTGGTATAAGAATAAATATACCAAATACTAATTTTTATTTTACTCCTTTTTATGATATAGGTTATGCTTGGTATGAAAAAGATGGGGGTAGATTAGCAGATGAGCATTTTTTAGATGCAGTAGGCTTGCAAGTACTTTATAATAAAACTAATGAGTATTATATAAAGCTTGATGCAGCAAGAGCTGTTCATCAGTATAAATTTGATGATGATCATAGAATGAAATTGTATTTAAGTGGTGGGGTGTATTTTTAACCACCACTTAAAAAATATACCCTAGTAGCTAAATCTTTAAAAGCTTTAGAGTGGATTAAACTTTGGCAAGCCTTAGACTTTGAAGTGCTTGTAAATTCACTTTGACTAAAAGCATTTAAAGCCTCATCTAGTTGAGTTTTTATACTTTGATTTTTAGGATCTTTCAAAGCTTGATTTTTTAAATCTGCTATATTTTGGGCTTTGCTTTTTTGAGCATTATCTACCATAAGTGCTAAAAGCAAAATGCTTTCTTTATCTACAAAAAGCACCTTAAAACACTGCTCGTCATTTCCCACACTAAAATCAAGTTCTTTGGTGGAATTTTGCAAATTTGATAAATCTTCATTTTTTATATTTGCTACATTACTCATCAAAGCTATACTTGAAAGACTTTCATTTTTTAACACATAAGAACTTACATCATTGATAAAAGTTTTTAAATTTCCTAAAGCTTGAGCTGTACTTGCTTCATCTTTACTTGCGCTAAATTTTGGCAAAGCAACTGCTGCTAAAACTCCAAGTATAATCACCACAAACACAAGTTCTATAATAGTAAAAGCCTTTTTCATAATACACCTTGTAAATTTTTCACCTTAGGGCTTATAAGATCATCTTCAATACTTACAAATTCTTTACGCTCATAAGCCTCACAAGCTGCCCTTGCTATCATCAAAGCATTATCTGAGCAATACTCAAGCGGAGCTAGCAAAAGTTCACATTGATAGCTTTGGCATAAATGCTCTATTTGACTTCTTAGGTTTAAATTTGCACTAGCTCCACCTACTATACCAAAACGCTTAAATTTATACTCTTTAAAAATTTTTTCTAACTTGTTTAAAATATGCGCTATGGCTGCTTTTTGAAATGCAAAGGCTATTTTGCTTTTACGCTCTAAGCTTAGCTCTTCTTTTAAAATTTCCAAACGTACTTGGTTTTTAAGTCCTGAAAAACTATAAGCTAAGTCTTTAGAATGAAGTAAAGGTATGCTAAATTCTAAATCACTTTCTTTTACATTTTTAGCTAAATTTTCTATGATAGCCCCACCAGGATAACCAAGTCCCATCATCTTAGCTACTTTATCAAAACTTTCTCCAAAGCTATCATCATTTGTTCTTGCTAGTTCTGTGATTTTACCTTGCTCATCGATAAAAAGTACCATAGTATGCCCACCACTTACAAGTAATACTCCCATATCAAAACTAGCTTTTTTATCTAAAAACATAGAATAAATATGCCCTTTTAAGTGGTTAATCGCTATAAGTGGCAAATTTAAACTAATGGCAAGCATTTTAGCCATAGCAACCCCACCTATCAAGCTCACACTAAGACCAGGTTCATTTGTAACTGCTATGGCGCAAAGTTTGTCAAAGTATTTTTGGCATTTTTCTAAGATTTTAGGTAAGGCTTCACTGTGTAATCTTGCTGCAAGCTCAGGCACCACCCCACCATAGACGCTATGAGCATTTTCTTGAGAAATCTTTGTATGGAAAATGCATTCAAAGCTGTTTTTATCTATGATAGCAATAGAACTATCATCACACGAGCTTTCTATGGCAAGGATTAAGCTTTTCATTGAAATTCCACTAAAATCATACCGATAAATTTATCTTTTTCTTCTGCTTTTTCTATGGCTTTTGCAGGTATGTTTGCTTTTTTGATTTCTTTAAAATTTGTCTTTTTTTCTAAGGCTTGATCGGCTAAATTTGCATTTTTTAACTCATAAAATTCCACTCTATAAATTTTTCTTTTTTTATCTAAAGAATAACGACTTTGCATTTGATTTTTACTTATTTCTATACCGCTTTCATCATTACCCCTATCAAAACCTATGACATTAACCCTTACACCTACAATAGAAGGAATTTTAAAGCTATTTTTTACCATGATTTTTTGAGCAAAATTTGTTTGTATGTTTTTTCCATCTACTATCATTTCAACACAATCTAGCGCATTTGAAAACTCAAAATATTCAGGGTATAGTCTAGTTTGCAAGCGATTTCCGTAATTGACTGAGTATGAACTAGCGTTTGAAATCACCGCTGTAATTTCATTACTTGCTTCATAATTTAAAGCTTGATTAACAGGGAAAGGCAAGAAATTTATAGCATTAGTAGGTTTGTCAAGATAAAGTAAAATTTTATCATTAAAAAGTCTTACCTCCAAAGGCTTTTCAATGGCTCTATAAACCCCATTTGGAGTTAGCTCAAAAGTTCTTTGAAATTCTATATTTGCCTTTTTTAGATAATACTCCACCGCCAAAAGATGATAATACACTCTTAAATGTGTTGGTAAATTTTTGCTCGCTTCATTAGCAAAGGCTGCTTTGTGATTTGACACTACAAAATAAGTTAAAGCCTTTAACATATCTTTGTCATTACTTTCTTGGGTTTTGGTGTTTTTTAAATGATATTGATGTTCTTCTTTTACTAAGGCTTTATTGATATTTTCCACCGCTTCTTTAGCTATGCTTTCTAAGTCTGCATATTTAGTAGAATTTACTTCGCTTTGATCGATAATGCTAGTATTGCCCCAGCGGTTTGGGTTTTTATCTTTGCTTTCATATTGTGGTCTATAAAAACCGCTTCCATCGTGTAAATTTATGACCATATTAACTTCGGGGTCTAAAATAAGCTTTTTTATACGCTCTATGGTGTGAAAATCAGGATCGCTTTCATCTATATGGGCAAATTTTCTATTTAAATCTCCAAAATTTCCCCTATTTCTTGCAATAATACTTTCAAAAGCCAAATTTGGCGCAACGATGATTTTACCTTTGGTGATATTATAATCACTCAAAAGCAAACTAGCAGCATGAAACCCACCTGGCTCATCTCCTTGTATACCTCCAAGGATTAAAACTGTGTTATTATCATCTAAGCTTTTTCCATTTTCTTTCACACTAAAATCTAAAGCAAAAACCGCATTTATAAAAATCAAAACACTTAAAAAATATCTCACTTCATTTCCTTATCTAAATAAAGCCTTACTTGCTTATCGTACTCAAAAACATCTTCAATTTGGTTAATCTTTGGCACACCAAAATGATCTAATGCTTTAAAAATTCCTTTAGCGATATCTAAAAACTGCACTTTTTGAGCTAAAAATTGATACACCATACACTCATTTGCACTATTTATAATCACGCCCAAGTCAGGCTCTTTCAAAAGTTCATCTTTGAGTGAAAATATAGGATATTTTTTTAAACTAATTTTTTCAAATTTTAAACTTGGTATAGCTAATAAATCTAAATTTTCTATAAAGCTTTGATCATGCTCATCTAAAATCGCTTGAGCTATAGATAAACGCATATTTGCATGAGAAAAATACGCACTTATACCACCGTCTTTAAACTCGCACAAAGCATGCACTAAAGATTTTCTTTCTATCAAAGCATCTATTTGTTCAATACCATAAAGATGATAAGCTTCGATGATTTCAAAAAGCTTATTGCACATACTAGCACTATCTATGGTGATCTTAGCTCCCATGCTCCAGTTGGGGTGCTTAAGAGCTTCTTTTATGCTGACATTTTTTAAATCTTTGATTTTATAATTATAAAAGGCTCCGCCACTTGCTGTGATGAAAAGCTTTTTAATGTTTTTTCTTTTATCTATCAAGCACTTTAATGCTGCGTGTTCACTATCTATGGCTTTAATCTTAGAAGTGTCAAAAAATTTCCCTGCTACTACTAGGCTTTCTTTATTTGCCAAGGCTAAAGTTTTACCAAGCTTTTGCGCCATAAGACTTGAGTTTAACCCTGCAAAACCTACTATAGCATTTACCACCAAAGTGCTTTTACACTCAGCTATCATCGCTTTTAAGCCTTCTTGGCCACAAAAAATCTTATCATGATCAACCAAGGTTTTATCTTTTTCATCTTGTATGCATACAAATTTAGGCTTAAAAAGAGCTATTTGCTCATTTAAAAGCTTGATATTTTTACCACAAGATAAGGCTTCTATGCTTATGTTTTTTTCTTTGGCAATAAAAAGAGTATTAACCCCTATACTTCCTGTGCTTCCAAGTACAATCATACCAAAGTTGCCATTGCAAATGCCGCAATGATAACAGCATCAATTCTATCTAAAACTCCCCCATGTCCTGGGATTAAATTACCGCTATCTTTAATGCCTGCTTGTCTCTTAAAATAACTCTCAAGCAAATCCCCTATCACAGCAAAAATAGCTACGATTAAAGATATATAAATACTTTTTACTAAGCTAAATTCAAAAGAACCTATGATAGTTCCTAAAATCCCTGCGCAAACTATGCCACCTACTACACCTTCTAAAGTTTTATTTGGGCTTGTTGGAGAAAAAGCTCTCTCACCAATGAGCTTTCCTATAAAATACGCCCCACTATCACAAGCAACGACAATCACTATAAGCCAAAATAATACAAACATACCCTCATAGCTTAATACTTGATAAAGCATTAAAATAGGCAAAGTAGGATATATATAAGGCATAAGTTCATTTAAATTTTCACTTTTTTTATAAACCAAATATCCTAAAATCAAAATCAAAGCCATAAAGCCTATAAAGAAAGGTTTATCTAAAAATGCTCCTATTGCAAAAATACACAAAGCTACAAAGGCACTTGCATGTTTGCTTTTAAACATAGCTTTTGCTTCATTAAATGCCAAAAACAATAAAACACCAAAAATAGCAAAATTAATCAAAAAATTATCTACTAAAGCAACAACAGCTATCACAGCTATCATCACAATAGCACTAAGAATTCTTGTCTTTGAAAACATTTTTATCCTTTCTATATACTTAAATCAAGCAAATGAGAGCTTTTTTTAGCCACTTCTTGCTCTTTTTCTTCTTGCTCATCTTTTTCTTCTTGTTCTTGATGATGTTTAGAATGCTTCTTTTCTTCCTCTTGTCTTTCTTTTATCTCATCACTTACTTCGTGAGTTTGATTAACTTTTTCAAGTTTTTCAACCGCCTTTTCCTTTGCTTGAAACTCACTCATATTTACCAAAGTCGCAAAAGAGTCTTTTGCTAGTTCATTGCTCACTTGTGCTGAATGCACTGGTGCATTTTGGTTAGCATAATTAACACCACCTATGGGACTTATAGGCATATTCACTCCTTTAAAATGCTTATAGTCTTATAATTTGTATAATTTACAAAAGCCTTCTCTCTAACTTTAACAAAATTCTTACTCGTATAATCGACCAAATAAGTTCCAGAACTTAGCTTGGAAAATTCCACACAAAGCTTTGCGGCAAATTCTAGCACTAATTGACTTATTTTTAATTTATTTGAAGTAATGATCACATGTGCACTAGGATAATCTTTCACATGCAACCAAATATCATCTTTTTTAGCTATTTTTAATAAATACTCATTAGCTTTTTCATTGCGTCCTACACTGATTTTAAACTCATCAAAATAAAAGCTACTAACCCCTGCGTTTAACTCTTCTTTTTTGGTTTTTTTACTTTTTTTAGGCATTAAAACTTCTAATTCTCGTAAAGAAGCGCTTTTAGCAATTAAATCTTTTAAATTGATTAAAAAATCAAGTTTTTCACTTAAAATTTCTCTTTCTATATTAATATTTTTAGCCTTTTGTTTTAGCTTTTTAGCCATTTTGTAAAATTCATTTGCACTATTTTTAGGTGTATCTTCAAGCTTAAAAGCAAGCTCACTTGCATTAAAATCTTGCAAAATAAATTCTCTTTGATAATCTTTTAAAGAATTTAAATTAGCAAATAAAACATCTGCCTTTTGACTTAACTCTTGAGCTTTTTTTAATAAATTGCTTTCTTGTTCTAAATTTTCTATACTCTCTTTAAGGGTAAAAATTTTTTTATCTACATTTAAAAGTTTATTTTCTTTTATATCTTTTAAGCGCTCTTGCTGTAACTTTTTAGCACTTTCTTTAAAATACACATTAAAATCATCAATCTTTACAAATTCTTCTTTGATCTCATAAGCTTTTAAAGCTTGGAGTTTTTCACCTATTTTTACAATACGATAACTTTTATCTATATGACGCAAAGCTTCTATGATAATATCATTAGTATCTGTAATGATGACATTGGTGTTTTTTCCTGTAAATTCAAAATAAATCTTAGCCCCATAAGCTTTGTAAGATTTTTCTGATAAAACTTCAAAAGATAAAATTCTATTATTTTCTAATACTTCTAAATTTAAAATCTTTGCATTAGAAAAGTATTTTTTTAACATAAAATCAAAAGGTGCATTATAAGCTTTTGCTTGGAGCTTATCTTGGTAAATTCCACTTTTTCCACGTGTTAAATCTAGTATAAAAGCTTGATGATCTAAGCTAAGCTCTAAGATATTATCATCAAGACGTTTGAGATAATTTAGCCTTTGAAATTGTTTAAAATAATCTTTTATTTGTATTAAATCTGTATATTTCATAAATGTATTATAAAATATTTTGATGAATTTATGAGGTTTTTATGAGTGAAAAAATTCCCTATCCTTGCGTGATTTTATGTGGCGGAAAGTCTTCACGCATGGGAGAAGATAAAAGCTTATTGCAAGTAGATGATAAAAACTTAACTCTTTATCAATATGAAAAAATGTCAAGAATTTTTAATCAAGTTTTTATTAGTACTAAAAAAGATAAATTTCATCAAAAAAACTTAGCGCTTATTTTAGATGAGGATTTAAACAACTACTCCCCACTCATTGCCTTAAATTCCATACTCAAACATTTTCAAAACACCTATGTATTTATCCTTAGCGTGGATAGCCCAAACATAAGCAAAGAAAGTATTTTCAAACTTTTTCATCATCTAAAATCACAAAATGTACTCTTAGCAAGCACAAAAAAACACAAGCATTATTTATGTGGATTTTATCATAGTAGAAATTTTGAAAAAACTTTGCAATTTTTACAAGAAAATAACCACAAACTAGCTCTTTTTTGTGATACAATGAAAGCAGAATTTATAGATTTTAAAAATGAAAATGAGTTTATAAATTTAAATTATTTTAACGAATACAAAAAGTGGCTTCATGAAAAAGACAATCTTACCCATAATATGTGCTTTTAGTGCTTTAGCAAATGAAGATTTAATCAATCAAGCCTTAGAATATGAAAGACAAGGTGAGTATAAAAAGGCTATGCAAATTTATAAAAGCTTAGCTTTAAAAGATACAGCAAAAACAAAAAATTTAGAACTTTCTCTTAACAATGAGCAAAATGCAACAAAAGAACATAAAATAGATGATTTTAACCCAAGAAGCGAAGCTTTAGCAAATTATCTTGGCACAGAAAAATCATACAATCCTTTTGGTATTAGCACACATAATCTTAGCTATTTTATGCCTGTTTCTTATAGTTTTAGCAAAAGAGATTATAAAAGCACTGAAACTAAATTTCAAGTAAGTCTTAAAAAAACTCTTTTTGAAAATCTTTTGGGTTTAAATGAAAGTTACAACATAGCTTATACACAAATTTCGTGGTGGCAGCTTTATGAGCATTCATCACCTTTTAGGGAGACTAATTATTTGCCTGAATTTTTCATCAATTTTCCTGTAAGTGGGCATGGAGCTTTTGAAAATTTAAAAAATGTACGCGTTGGTTTATTACACGAATCAAACGGGCAAGATGACCCAAAATCAAGATCTTGGAATAGAATTTATCTAAGCAATGCATGGTTTTTTGGGGACTTTGTGTTCATACCTAGGGTTTGGCTAAGAATTCCTGAAAAAAGCTCAGAGGATGATAATCCTGATATAGAAAAATATTTGGGTAATTTTGATATCAATCTTGCTTATACTCAAGATGACTATTTTATCAATATCTTATGGCGTAATAATTTAAATTTTGCTAATAACCGCGGTGCAGTGGAAATAAGCGGAGCTTATAAAATCTCTAACAATGGCTTGTATATTTACACTCAATATTTTAACGGATATGGTGAGAGTCTTATTGAGTATAATAAATCTTCAAGCAGACTCTCAAGCGGAATTTTGCTAATGTATTAAAGCAAACAAAACGCTATAACACTACCTAAGATAAGCAAAGAGCCATTAAAACATAAAAATGTTGGTATACAAGTATCTTTTATATGATCACCTTGCTTATCTGCATTAAGCCCTACGCTCACTCCTAAAGTTGTTTCACTAGCAGGCGATCCTGCATCACCTAAAGCTCCAGCAACACCGATGATAAAAATAATCGCAGCAGGTGAAAAACCAAGCTCTATACATATAGGGCAAAATAAGGCAGCGATGATAGGAATAGTACCAAAAGAACTGCCTATGCCTATGGTGATTAAAAGCCCTATGGCTAGCATGATAAAAATAGCTAAAAAGTGACTTTGTGCCATAAAAGGCACGCTTGTTTTTACAAGCTCAGCTATACCACCACTTTGTTTTAAAACCTCCCCATACCCTGAAGCAACAAGCATTACAAAAGCTATATAACCCATAATCTTAAGCCCATCATCAAAGACTAGATTAACTTTATTATACTCTACCCCACCTAAAACCACCATCAATACAAAACCTAAAAGCCCTGATAAAGGTAAATTATGCGTTAAAATTTGCAAAATCAAAGTCAGCAAAAGACCAGCTAAAACGCCCCATTCTTTTTTACTCATTTTTAAATTTTCAAAATCCATTTTAGCAATTTGCTCTTCTTGATATTCTCTTGGTTTAGCATAAAATACAAACACAGCCAAAAACAGACCAACTAGCATACAAATAGCCGCAAAAGCCATAGTTTGAGAAACTTCTCCTAGGCTAATTTGTACCCCATTTGAATTTAAATTATCCACAAGCAAAGTTTGAAAAATAAGCCCAAAACCTAAAGGCACTACCATATAAGGAGTTGTAAGTCCAAAAGTTAGCGCACAAGCTATGGCTCTACGATCTATTTTTAATTTATTAAAAAGTTTTAACAAAGGTGGAATTAATAAAGGTACAAAAGCCACATGGATAGGGATTAAATTTTGTGAAAAACAAGCAATAAATGCCAAAGAAAGTATAAGTAAGTATTTTTTATGTGAAATATAATGCGAAACTATTTTAATCAAATATGCTGTTAAATTAGTTTTTGATATAGCAGCAGCCACCGCTCCAAGTAAAATATAACTTAGTGCTGTTTGTAAATTTCCTTGCATACCGTCAATTAAAACTTTCATAGAATCCATCATAGCTTGTGGAAGTTGAGTAAAAAACTCCATCAAAGTTAAATGCTCTATATGCATAAATTTAGACCAAACGCCTACAAAAAGCCCAGAAAGCAAAACACTAAGCAAAACATTAAACCTAAAAAAACACAAAAGCGTCATTAATACAACGCCTATAAATACCGGATTAGTTAAAAGCATTACATTCCTTAAATCAAAATAATTGCACATTTTAAATAATTTTCTTTAAAATACCATTTAAGTTTAAAAAATTTAAGCAAAAATTGCAAAATAAAAGCATAAAATGATAGTTTTTACTTTAAAAAAGGATACAAATGAGAAGTGACGCGATCAAAAAAGGACATTTAAAAGCACCAAATCGTTCTTTACTTAGAGCATGTGGCTTAAATGATGATGATTTTAACAAGCCTTTTATAGGTGTAGCAAATAGCTATATAGATATCATCCCAGGACATTTTTTCTTAAATGAATATGCAAAAATCATTAAAGATGAAATCCGCAAAAATGGTTGCATTCCTTTTGAATTTAATACTATAGGTGTTGATGATGGCATTGCTATGGGGCATGATGGTATGCTTTATTCTTTACCAAGTCGTGAAATCATAGCAAACTCTATTGAAACAGTGATGAACGCACACCAACTTGATGCACTAATTTGTATCCCAAATTGTGACAAAATCACTCCAGGTATGCTCATGGGGGCTTTAAGAGTTAATGTGCCGACTATTTTTGTGAGCGGTGGGCCTATGCGAGCAGGAGTAAATAAACACGGAGAAAAAATCAGCCTAAGTTCTGTTTTTGAAGCAGTGGGGGCTTATGAGGCTAAAAAAATCAATGAAGAGGATTTAAAAGATATAGAATGCAAAGCTTGTCCTAGCGGTGGATCTTGCTCGGGTATGTTTACTGCAAATTCTATGAATACTTTATGTGAAGCTATGGGCATAGCGCTTGAAGGAAATGGAACTATTTTAGCACTTAGCAAAGAAAGAGAAGAGCTTTTAAGAAAGGCTGCGCGTAGAATTTGCGAGATTGCCCTAGATGAGCGTTTTAAAATTCGCAATATCATTACTAAAAAGTCCATTAATAATGCTTTAGTTGTTGATATGGCTATGGGTGGAAGCTCAAATACTATCTTGCATATGCTTGCCATTGCTTATGAAGCGGGTGTAAATTTGGATATAAAAGAACTCAATCACATCAGTGCTAATGTGGCTCATATAGCCAAAATTGCTCCATCTTTAAATACTGTTTATATGGAAGATATACACAAAGCAGGTGGAGTAAGTGCAGTAATGGCTGAAATAGCTAAAAAACCAGGCCATATTTTAGAACTTGATACTCTAGATATTAGCGGAAAAACTTTAAAAGAGCGCATTGAGAATGCTAGCATTAAAGATGAAAATATTATAAGAAAAATAGACAATGCCTATTCGAATGTAGGTGGACTTGCTATACTTTTTGGAAATTTAGCAGAGCAAGGCTGTGTGATAAAAACTGCAGGTATTATGGGTGAACGTAAATTCAAAGGTAAAGCGGTTTGTTTTAATTCTCAAGAAGAAGCCATTAAAGGCATTATAAAAGGTAAAGTTAAAGAAGGTGATGTGTGTGTGATACGCTATGAAGGACCAAAAGGTGGACCTGGCATGCAAGAAATGCTTAGTCCAACTTCATTGCTCACAGGCATGGGACTTGGTGCTAAAGTAGCACTTATAACAGATGGTCGTTTTAGCGGAGCTACAAGAGGGCTTAGTATAGGTCACATTTCTCCTGAAGCTGCAGAAGGTGGGCTTATAGCGCTTTTGGAAGATGGTGATGAGATAGAAATTGATGTGGATAATTACAGTATCAATGCAAATTTAAACCAAGATGAAATCACCAAACGCAAAGCAAACTTTAAAATGCCAAATAAACAAATAAATTCAAGATGGCTTAAAATGTATCAAAAACTTGTAAGCAATGCTAGCAAAGGCGGAGTTTTAGACTTAGAATAATTTTCTTAATTTCTTAGAGAAATTAAGAAATATCTTTTAAATGCGAAAACAAAAATATGAAAAATTATGTTAAAGTGGCCGGGAGAAAGGGATTCGAACCCCTGGAGGTGTGACCCTCAACGGTTTTCAAGACCGCCGCTTTCGACCACTCAGCCATCTCCCGAAAGAATAAAATATCAAGTGTTAACATCGCATTGGAGGCGACATCCGGATTCGAACCGGAGATCAAGGCTTTGCAGGCCCATGCCTTACCGCTTGGCTATGTCGCCTTGAGTTACCAAAAAGTGGTGCCCGAGGCCGGACTTGAACCGGCACGGAAGAAAAATTCCGAGGGATTTTAAGTCCCTTGTGTCTACCAATTCCACCACCCGGGCGGGTGATAATGGAGCGGGAAACGAGATTCGAACTCGCGACCCCAACCTTGGCAAGGTTGTGCTCTACCCCTGAGCTATTCCCGCATGTAAAATTGAAATTATATCTATTAAAGCTTAAAGATATATAAAAACTTCTTTTTTTGTCACCTTTTAGATAGTTTCCATCTTAAAAATTTATTTTTTTATAAATATTTTATAAGTAAAATAAACTTTAGAAAACAACATAAGGGGTAAAAATGTTTAAATTTAACAACTTATCTAATAAGTTAACAATAATAGCTTGTTTTTTAATAGCTGCTATATTGATAGTTGTAAATGTAATCAACTATTATCAATCTAAAGACAGTACTAGCTATTATCTTGAAGAAATTCAAAAGAAAACTATGTTTGATGTTAATGAAGCATACAAGATATATTCTAATAGCAAAAGATCGGCTATTGCATCGATTGCAATATTCATTGAAAAAAATCCAAAACCAAATGCAAATGAGCTTTTTGATGTTTTAGAATCAATAAGATCAGCTGGTGGATTTGATGTAACATATATTGGCTTTGAAGATGATGGTAGTTTATATCAATCTAATAGAGTTATAAGAAGTCCAGAAAGCACAAATTTTGATGCAAGAACCAGATCATGGTATCAAGAATCAAAAAATGCTAAAAAACTTACCGTTTCTGATCCTTATAAAAGTATCGAAGATGACTCCATAACCATTTCTTATGCTGCGCCTGTATATAAAAACAATAAATTAATAGCTGTAGTTGGAGGTGATTATAACTTACATACTTTTTCCAAAGATGTATTATCTATAGGTCACTCTGATAGCTCTTATGCAGGTGTATATGACAAAGATGGAACTATTGTATTTCACGAAGACAAAGATAGAATGCTTACAAAAAATGATTTAAGTATTAATATAGCAAATGCTATTAAGGAAAATCCTGATTTAATTGATCCAAGCAAAGAAGAAACTTTGTTCTATGCTAAAGACGAAGTGGGTAAAACTCAAGTCATTACTTGTAATCAAACTTTAAATCCTAAATATATAGTTTGTTCTATTACAGACGAATCTGTATACACTGATGCTGTTAATAAAGTTTTATTCCAACAAGTTATTATCGCACTAATAGCCATAATCATTGCATTAATTTTAGTTAGATTTACTATAGCCAAAAATTTAAAACCTATTGCAGTTATCACTACA
>NZ_JAKMTB010000016.1 GCF_025772985.1 Campylobacter sp. CNRCH_2014_0184h
TATTTAATAAAACTTTAAGCTTTTATTGCTATAATTTCATTTCCTTTTTAAATGAAAGGGTTTTAAAAAGCTTAAGACTTTTTGTCTTAATTTTTTAGTATTTGTTCTTTAAATTATTAATATTGTTAATCAAATCTTATAGTCAATCTTTGAAATCTAAATAAGTGATCGATTGAGCCAGAAAGATTTATTTTTAAATCTTAACAATCAACTTTTTCTTTGAAGAAAAAGATTAAACTTATCCAATTATTTTTTATGGAGAGTTTGATCCTGGCTCAGAGTGAACGCTGGCGGCGTGCCTAATACATGCAAGTCGAACGATGAAGCTTTTAGCTTGCTAGAAGTGGATTAGTGGCGCACGGGTGAGTAAGGTATAGTTAATCTGCCCTACACAAGAGGACAACAGTTGGAAACGACTGCTAATACTCTATACTCCTGCTTAACACAAGTTGAGTAGGGAAAGTTTTTTCGGTGTAGGATGAGACTATATAGTATCAGCTAGTTGGTGAGGTAATGGCTCACCAAGGCTATGACGCTTAACTGGTCTGAGAGGATGATCAGTCACACTGGAACTGAGACACGGTCCAGACTCCTACGGGAGGCAGCAGTAGGGAATATTGCGCAATGGGGGAAACCCTGACGCAGCAACGCCGCGTGGAGGATGACACTTTTCGGAGCGTAAACTCCTTTTCTTAGGGAAGAATTCTGACGGTACCTAAGGAATAAGCACCGGCTAACTCCGTGCCAGCAGCCGCGGTAATACGGAGGGTGCAAGCGTTACTCGGAATCACTGGGCGTAAAGGGCGCGTAGGCGGATTATCAAGTCTCTTGTGAAATCCAACGGCTTAACCGTTGAACTGCTTGGGAAACTGGTAGTCTAGAGTGAGGGAGAGGCAGATGGAATTGGTGGTGTAGGGGTAAAATCCGTAGATATCACCAAGAATACCCATTGCGAAGGCGATCTGCTGGAACTTAACTGACGCTAAGGCGCGAAAGCGTGGGGAGCAAACAGGATTAGATACCCTGGTAGTCCACGCCCTAAACGATGTACACTAGTTGTTGGGGTGCTAGTCATCTCAGTAATGCAGCTAACGCATTAAGTGTACCGCCTGGGGAGTACGGTCGCAAGATTAAAACTCAAAGGAATAGACGGGGACCCGCACAAGCGGTGGAGCATGTGGTTTAATTCGAAGATACGCGAAGAACCTTACCTGGGCTTGATATCCTAAGAACCTTTTAGAGATAAGAGGGTGCTAGCTTGCTAGAACTTAGAGACAGGTGCTGCACGGCTGTCGTCAGCTCGTGTCGTGAGATGTTGGGTTAAGTCCCGCAACGAGCGCAACCCACGTATTTAGTTGCTAACGGTTCGGCCGAGCACTCTAAATAGACTGCCTTCGTAAGGAGGAGGAAGGTGTGGACGACGTCAAGTCATCATGGCCCTTATGCCCAGGGCGACACACGTGCTACAATGGCATATACAATGAGACGCAATACCGCGAGGTGGAGCAAATCTATAAAATATGTCCCAGTTCGGATTGTTCTCTGCAACTCGAGAGCATGAAGCCGGAATCGCTAGTAATCGTAGATCAGCCATGCTACGGTGAATACGTTCCCGGGTCTTGTACTCACCGCCCGTCACACCATGGGAGTTGATTTCACTCGAAGCCGGAATACTAAACTAGTTACCGTCCACAGTGGAATCAGCGACTGGGGTGAAGTCGTAACAAGGTAACCGTAGGAGAACCTGCGGTTGGATCACCTCCTTTCTAGAGTACAAACTGATAAGTCTCACAACTATCAGTTCATATATAGACTCAATCATCCTTGTTTAGATTTCAAAGATTGATGAAAAGCTAATTTTGGGGAATTAGCTCAGCTGGGAGAGCGCCTGCTTTGCACGCAGGAGGTCAGCGGTTCGATCCCGCTATTCTCCACCATTTATTAAGGGCCTATAGCTCAGCTGGTTAGAGTGCACCCCTGATAAGGGTGAGGTCACAAGTTCAAGTCTTGTTAGGCCCACCATAAAAAAAGATTTGTTTATCAATCATATAATAAAGTTTTAAAACTTAAAGCAAGTATATAGCTAATAATAAAGCAGTAAATAAAGTAAAATACTTTATTGTCTATGTTTTTAAATTATTTAAACTCTTTATATATACTTCCTTTAGGTTTTAAGACCTAAGCTAAATAAATAATAGAATATTTTATATATTAGATTAGTTATTTAATGTTATTTGAATTATCATTGTTAAGAGTCACAAGCAAGTTTTAATAAAAACAATTTTACAGGACTTGTTAAAGGATAAAACCTAACTATCTTTTCTTTAGCTTTTAGTTAAAGACAAGTTTTAAACTCACAGCTTAGTGAGACTAATATTTTTAGTTTTATTAGGTGTTTAAATGCTTTCCGTCTTAAGATAGTAAAGTCTTATCATAAAAACTTTAACAAGGAAGTGATGCGTTTTAGAATGAATTTAAAAGGTAAGCTATTAAGAGCGAATGGTGGATGCCTTGGCTGGTAAAGGCGATGAAGGACGTACTAGACTGCGATAAGCTACGGGGAGCTGTCAAGAAGCTTTGATCCGTAGATTTCCGAATGGGGCAACCCAGTATATAGAGATATATACTACCATAATGGAGCGAACGTAGGGAATTGAAACATCTTAGTACCTACAGGAAAAGAAATCAATAGAGATTGCGTCAGTAGCGGCGAGCGAAAGCGCAAGAGGGCAAACCCAGTGCTTGCACTGGGGGTTGTAGGACTGCAATGTGCAATAGGTGAGGTTAGTAGAACACTCTGGAAAGTGTAGCCATAGAGGGTGATAGTCCCGTATACGAAAACCAAACCTTAGCTAGCAGTATCCTGAGTAGGGCGGGACACGAGGAATCCTGTCTGAAGCTGGGTCGACCACGATCCAACCCTAAATACTACTACCAGACCGATAGTGCACAAGTACCGTGAGGGAAAGGTGAAAAGAACTGAGGTGATCAGAGTGAAATAGAACCTGAAACCATTTGCTTACAATCATTCAGAGCACTATGTAGCAATACAGTGTGATGGACTGCCTTTTGCATAATGAGCCTGCGAGTTGTGGTGTCTGGCAAGGTTAAGCACACGCGAAGCCGTAGCGAAAGCGAGTCTGAATAGGGCGCTTAAGTCAGATGCTGCAGACCCGAAACGAAGTGATCTATCCATGAGCAAGTTGAAGCTAGTGTAAGAACTAGTGGAGGACTGAACCGATAGGCGTTGAAAAGCCCCCGGATGACTTGTGGATAGGGGTGAAAGGCCAATCAAACTTCGTGATAGCTGGTTCTCTCCGAAATATATTTAGGTATAGCGTTGTGTCGTAGTATAAGGGGGTAGAGCACTGAATGGGCTAGGGCATACACCAATGTACCAAACCCTATCAAACTCCGAATACCTTATATGTAATCACAGCAGTCAGGCGGCGAGTGATAAAATCCGTCGTCAAGAGGGAAACAACCCAGACTACCAGCTAAGGTCCCTAAATCTTACTTAAGTGGAAAACGATGTGAAGTTACTTAAACAACCAGGAGGTTGGCTTAGAAGCAGCCATCCTTTAAAGAAAGCGTAATAGCTCACTGGTCTAGTGATTTTGCGCGGAAAATATAACGGGGCTAAAGTAAGTACCGAAGCTGTAGACTTGATTTTATCAAGTGGTAGGAGAGCGTTCTATTTGCGCCGAAGGTATACCGGTAAGGAGTGCTGGAGCGAATAGAAGTGAGCATGCAGGCATGAGTAGCGATAATTAATGTGAGAATCATTAACGCCGTAAACCCAAGGTTTCCTACGCGATGCTCGTCATCGTAGGGTTAGTCGGGTCCTAAGTCGAGTCCGAAAGGGGTAGACGATGGCAAATTGGTTAATATTCCAATACCAACATTAGTGTGCGATGGAAGGACGCTTAGGGCTAAGCAAGCTAGCGGATGGAAGTGCTAGTCTAAGGTCGTAGGAGGTTATATAGGCAAATCCGTATAACAATACTCCGAGAACTGAAAGGCTCTTCAAAGTCTTCGGACAGCGAGGAGAATTGCTGATGCCGTCGAGCCAAGAAAAGTTTCTAAGTTTAGCTAATGTTGCCCGTACCGTAAACCGACACAGGTGGGTGGGATGAGTATTCTAAGGCGCGTGGAAGAACTCTCTTTAAGGAACTCTGCAAAATAGCACCGTATCTTCGGTATAAGGTGTGGTTCGCTTCGTATTAGGATTTACTCCGAAAGCGAAGAAACTTACAACAAAGAGTCCCTCCCGACTGTTTACCAAAAACACAGCACTCTGCTAACTCGTAAGAGGATGTATAGGGTGTGACGCCTGCCCGGTGCTCGAAGGTTAATTGATGGGGTTAGCATTAGCGAAGCTCTTGATCGAAGCCCGAGTAAACGGCGGCCGTAACTATAACGGTCCTAAGGTAGCGAAATTCCTTGTCGGTTAAATACCGACCTGCATGAATGGCGTAACGAGATGGGAGCTGTCTCAAAGAGGGATCCAGTGAAATTGTAGTGGAGGTGAAAATTCCTCCTACCCGCGGCAAGACGGAAAGACCCCGTGGACCTTTACTACAGCTTGACACTGCTATTTGGATAAGAATGTGCAGGATAGGTGGGAGGCTTTGAGTATATGACGCCAGTTGTATATGAGCCGTTGTTGAGATACCACTCTTTCTTATTTGGGTAGCTAACCAGCTTGAGTTATCCTCAAGTGGGACAATGTCTGGTGGGTAGTTTGACTGGGGCGGTCGCCTCCCAAATAATAACGGAGGCTTACAAAGGTTGGCTCAGAACGGTTGGAAATCGTTCGTAGAGTATAAAGGTATAAGCCAGCTTAACTGCAAGACATACAAGTCAAGCAGAGACGAAAGTCGGTCTTAGTGATCCGGTGGTTCTGTGTGGAAGGGCCATCGCTCAAAGGATAAAAGGTACCCCGGGGATAACAGGCTGATCTCCCCCAAGAGCTCACATCGACGGGGAGGTTTGGCACCTCGATGTCGGCTCATCGCATCCTGGGGCTGGAGCAGGTCCCAAGGGTATGGCTGTTCGCCATTTAAAGCGGTACGCGAGCTGGGTTCAGAACGTCGTGAGACAGTTCGGTCCCTATCTGCCGTGGGCGTAAGAAGATTGAAGAGATTTGACCCTAGTACGAGAGGACCGGGTTGAACAAACCACTGGTGTAGCTGTTGTTCTGCCAAGAGCATCGCAGCGTAGCTAAGTTTGGAACGGATAAACGCTGAAAGCATCTAAGCGTGAAGCCAACTCTAAGATGAATCTTCTCTAAGCTCTCTAGAAGACTACTAGTTTGATAGGCTGGGTGTGTAATGGATGAAAGTCCTTTAGCTGACCAGTACTAATAGAGCGTTTGGCTTATCTTATTTAAGCATCACTTCCTTGTTAAGGTTTTTAATAAAGCTTTGAATGTTTTTATACGAAAACTATATTAGCTTATAAAATCTTACAAGTAAAGTTTATATTAGAACTTGCTCTTAACATTGTTTTTTAAGTATTCTAAAGCAATAAAGTGATTAGCTTAATAAAATATCTAAATATAAGAATAAGATGAAAGCTAAAATAAAAATGATTTTTATATTTAAATCTTATTGATTGTTTTTATTATGCTATATTAAATAGAATATTTAAATAACAATGTCCGTGATTATACAGATGTGGAGACGCCTTGCTCCATCCCGAACCAAGAAGCTAAGCACATCGTGGGTGATGATACTACGCCTTACTGGCAGGGGGAAAGTAGCTCATTGCGGACTTGTTAATTCTCTTATTATTCTTACTTTATATATAATCTTATGTTTATTTTTATTGTTAGTTATTAAATTGGTTTATTTTTGGATTATTTATTTGTGACACTATTTTTAAATTTTTCTTATATTTCTTATATTTCTTATATTTCTTATATTTCTTATATTTCTTATATTTCTT
>NZ_JAKMTB010000017.1 GCF_025772985.1 Campylobacter sp. CNRCH_2014_0184h
CATCATTTAAATTACTTAGGTTTTCTAAATTACTTGCAATTGTTTTATTCTCAAGAGAATTTGAAACTTCAGTTAAAATATCATTTTTAACTTGTATAGTTTCTTTGCTTGCAAATTTGTCATCACCGGCTTTGTTTAAACCATTGTCTTGATAAGCTAGTAAAAAGTCTAAGCTTTGGAAAATTTCTTTTCGAGCTATTTCCATTGATGGATTATCTTTATTGTTTTTATCAAAGAAATAATCCATAATAAACTTAGTTCTAGCTTCAGCACTATTTTTATCTAAATTTTTATAGGCTTCTAAAATAGCTTTCAAATCAGCTATATCAATGGTGTAATATTTATTTTTCAAATCAGCTATGATTTCATTGATGATAATATCTTTATAAAGATCATTTTCATCTAAAACAACCTTTTCATTGATGATTTCTTCTGTGTTAGGGATATAATCTGTATTTTGTGATGGTTTAGATACTATAACATTATTTGGATAGTTTGACTCGGATATATTTGGATTAGATGGTTTTTCAATCTCAAAATCTTTTGTAAAAACTAAACATTTCTTACTAGCACCACAATCTATTTCCTTTAAGCCATTTAAAGCTGCCAAAGCTGCTGTCTTAAAATCTATATAACCTTGACTATTATCATCATAAGGATGGAGTTGGATTTCATTACCCCAATATTTTTGATCAGCTGTTGCACTAGTTAAGTCTTTCTTATAATGATAGATATAAGTGTTTTCAGCATTTGGAAGAAAATATTCATCTAAATAGCCAAAAAATTTACCACTACTTTCTGAGCCTTCTATAATAGCTCCTTTATCAAAATATATATAGATATTTTTTCCTCCAGTACCAAATACTGTAAAACCTCCAGCATATTTTCCTTTGATATGTTTAATATTATTTAATGCTATATTTCTATAATCACCTTGTCCTTTTCCTGCAAATCCCCCAGTATAATTTCCTTGAATATAATCAATATTATTTAAAGAAATATTACTCATTTTTGTTCTAGTATCAACCCCAACAAATCCACCGGTATATTCTTCACCTATAATATTTCCAAAATTATTTAAAACAATATTATTAAATTCATTTGGATTATATAAATCAGAAGACATTTCTCCAACAAATCCACCGGTATATTCTTCACCTATAATATTTCCAAAATTATTTAAAATAATATTTTCAAATTTAGAATCTCTTGAGATTTCTCCAGCAAAACCACCTGCAGATCCCGAAGAACCAACTCCTAAAGATTCAACTTTAATCTCATTAACATTACTTAATTTTATATCATTTATTATAGAAAAAGATGAATGCAACCCAAAGAAACCACCTGAAACAGCATAATATTCTCCCTTAGCTTCAATGTTATTGATATTATTAATACTAATCCTATCAAAAACAATAGAATTATCTTCCCTTGTATTAACAATCTCTCCAGCAAAACCGCCAGACATAGATATCTCGCCATAGCTTGATATATTTAAAACATCCTTTAAATATATATCAGCAAAATAAAAGCTGGCATAAGGATTATTATACACAGATCCTCCGGCAAACCCTCCTGAGTAAGAAGAGTTAGATTTTGATGTACTATTTATATTAGTAATATTTTCAAGTGAAATTCTTTTAAACTCTCCACTATCAAATCCTCCTATAAATCCTCCAGAATATGTAAAACCATCAGAAATGCTTGAAATATTTCCTATGTTTTTAACTGTAATATCTGAAAATTCTCCATAACCATTAAATCCGATAAATCCACCTGCATAATTAAAGCTGTTACTCAAGTTATCAGATCTTTTAGAAGATATATTTTTAATATCACCTATATAAATTTTAGAATAATTACCACCTCTATTAAAACCAACAAAACCACCTGAGTTTCTTGTGCTTTGAATATTATCTATATTCTTTACAGTTATATCAACATAATTTGTCTCTCCATAAGAATTACTTCCTATAAATCCACCTGAGTTAGCATTTGAAGTAATATCGCCTATGTTTTCTATATAAATATTTCTAAAAAATACATTTTCCCAACCATTTAAAAATGTAGTCCCAGCAAATCCACCAGAATTACTCTCAAATAAGTCACTTTTTCCAGTATATATATGATTAATATTTTTTACAACAATGTCTTTAATATTAAAATTTTCACTCGCTTCAACTCTTCCTACAAATCCACCCGCATCAATATTACCATCTATTTTATCTTCAGAACCAGATTTAATATTATTTATATTATTTAATTTTACATGCGAAATATATCCATCTTTAGCCATACTGTCTATTGCACCAGCAAAGCCACCTGCAGATAAAGTTTGACTACCACCAGCAGTATTTATAGCAATAATATTATCTATATTTTCTAATGCAATATCTTTTATATACATAAATTCTCTACCGCCAGATATACGACCAGCAAACCCACCTGCAGACATGCCAGTAACTGAAACTGCATTTCCTACAGCCTCAATAGTACCTATATCCTTTAAAACAACATTGGATGTATTTGTTTTTTTAATTTCGCCTACAAATCCACCTAAATATATAGATCCTATTTTACTTTTATCGCTACCAGCAGTAATATAAGCAAGATTTTTCAAACTTATATTATCTATCTCTGAATCTTCAATACTCCCAGCAAACCCACCTGCGTATTTTGATATATAAGTATATTCTCCATCGTCACCATATCCGTATGCTTTAACACTACCACCCATATAATCTATATTTATATTTTTAAATTTAGCACCATCTGATATGCCAAATATACCTACATATTCATCAGGATAAGTTCCGGGATAAAAAAATCCTGTTGTATCTATATTAATATTCTTAAGAGTAAAACCTTGTCCATCAAATATTTTAGTAAAAGCACTATTATCTGTAAAACCTACTATCATATTAGTAAATTCATTATCTTGTCTTTTACCATCACCATTTAAGTCTACCCAATAATTAGCATAGTTTTGTCCACCACTTGCTTTAAAATCTATATCATTAGTAAGTTTAAAGGTATCTCCTACTACATTATTTCTAAAATCATCTTTTTCATTCCATCCTTTAGCAAAGTGCCACCAGTCAACATCAGAGCCTATGCTAATATATTGATTATATGTTTTATCCATTACACCTTTGTTAGTAAATACAATATCATTGTATTTTCTTGTAGGATTATAATAATAACCCGTAGCACTTAAATAAGCAATTCCTTTATTTTTTGCTTCAGTAGTTAGGTTTTTAGAATTTATAGTAGAAATATCCATATAAACTTCATTACCTTGTAAATCTATATTATCTGCTGTGATTTGATTGAATTTTATTTTATTATTTTTATCATCCCAACTAGTATCAGCACTTAACATTACTTTATTACCTTGTAAAGTAACGTTTTGAGCATTAATATTACCCATATTTACTACATTACCTGCTTTGTGTGGCTTAAATACCGGAGAAAAAGC
>NZ_JAKMTB010000018.1 GCF_025772985.1 Campylobacter sp. CNRCH_2014_0184h
ATGAAACAACATAGTAAGCGTTTTGTGAAATTATATCTAAATTTTAGGTTTTTTAAACTTAAAATCGAAGTATTTTTTTAGCAAAACCGCAGGGGCTTTTTAGCCCCTTGCCTTGATTGTCTTACTTTAGGATATGCAAATGAGTGAAATAGTTAAATATCACAACGACTTTAATAAAATTAAACTACCTAGCTTTACAGAACAAGAGCAAAATTTATTATGTTTTTTGCTTACAAAAATAAAAGAAAAAAAAGAAAATGAAATATTTTCTATATATCCTAAAGACTTAATGGGTTTTTCAGAAAAAAACCTATCAAATAGAGAAATAACAGAGATTTTAAACTCTTTTGAAGAGAAATTTTTCAAAGCAGATTTTACAATAATTGTAAAAGATGAAGTTAGAAACTTAATCGGAAAAATGCGAGTAAATTTATTTAATCATTTTGTAATATGGAAAGAAACTCGCACTGATTGGGATATGGAAATAGGCGATGGACTTTTTTGGCAAGAATTTACTAGAATTGATATAGAAGTTAATAAGCATTTTGAATATCTTGTTAATCAACTCACAGCTAATTTTACATCTTTTGAATTAGCAGAATTTATCGCATTAAGCGGTAAATATACAAAAACACTTTACCGCCTTTTAAAACAATATAGAACAACGGGAACAGCTTATTTTGAGTGGGAAGAGTTTTGTAGAATTATGGATATACCCGAAAAACTTGCAATGTGCGATATTGACAAAAGAATTTTAAAACCTGCTATAAAAGAACTAACAAAAGAACGCACCTTGTTTGATCAGGTGCGTATCCCTTTTAAAAATCTATCTTTTGAGAAAAAGAAAATTAGTGCTAGGGGGCGGGGCGGAAAAGTTGTAGGTATTGAATTTACTTTCAAACCCGAAAACATTACAATACAAAAAATTGAAAATGAAGCGATAAAGAATGCAAGCGATGAAGAAAAAATCTTAATGACTTGTAACAAATTATGTCAATCAAAAATTAGATTTAGGTATGAAGAAAAAATTTACCAAAGTAACTCTTTTGATTTTTACGATTTTACTTTTAACGCAGCGGAGTTGCAAGAAGATGAATTTGGAAATTTAATTCCACGCAATACTAGAATTTTCAAATGCAAAAATGAAGAAGACTTTTTTAAATTAATTAAATTATTTACAAGCAATATCTATTGAATTACTTTCTCCCTTTTTTCTTTTTATTTGAGCTTGCCGAAAATAAAAAGCAAACTAGCCCTTAATCTTTAAGGTGTCTAGTTTGCAAACTAGACACCCTTAAAAGAGTGCTAATTTGTTTTTCAAAAATATTTAGTTATAATATCACAAGTTCTATTATAACCACATTTTTGAAAAAAAGGGGAGCAATTATGGAAACAAATAAGACAGAAATTAACATAAAAGAAGAAAGAAAACTAATATCAGAAATGAATAAAATTTATACAGATATAACCAAGCTTGAATCTCAAATAAAATTTTTGTGTTTAAAATTAGAAAGCAAACAAAAAAGACTTAATGAAATTAAAGAAAAATTTGCTTCAAGTGTAGCTCAAAATGGGACAAATATCTAGTATTAATTTTAAAAAATCTAATCCTATACAAACACAGCATAACGATAGAAGATTGCCACCGAGTTATTTAATCGGTGGCGAGGTAGAATGCAATCTTAATCACGAAGAAGCTTTGGCGTTAAAAAATGAAATTGTTAAAAATGCTATTGAAGCTTACACGAAAAATACTAAACAAAAATTTCAAGCAAAAAGCTACGAATGGAGTGCGGTAGTTAATATTAAACCTGATACTACAATGAGTGATTTAGAAAAACTTGCAGAATATTTTCAAAAAATACACGGCTTTCAATGTTATCAAATCGCAATACATCGCGATGAAGGATATATTAACGAGCAAGGCGAGAAAGTAATCAATCATCACGCACATATGGAGTTTATTACTCTTGATAGAGAAACGGGAAAAAATAGACAAAGAGATTTAGACAAAACAAGATTAAGGGGAATTCAAACTGCGGTTTCAAATATTTTAGAAATGGAGCGGGGAGTAGATAAAAGAAAGAGTGGAGTAAAACGCATAGAGCCGAGAGCCTATGCGGTTTTAAAAGAGAAAGAAAAAAAAGGGAAAAAGCAAGAGCTTTTAAACAAAAAAGAATACACACAAATTATTGAAAATTTTAGAAAAGAGCAAATCGGAAAGGGCTTTGATAAAGATTTTTTCAAAGACCTTTCTAACTTAAAAAAGAACTTCCAAGAAGTTAATGAAGCTAGCTTAAGCGAGCTTTTAAACGAAATTTTACTTAGACACCAAAAACAAGAAAAAGAATACCAAGAAAAAATAGAAAAATTAGAAAAACAAGTGCAAAATCAAGAACTAAAAAACCAAAATGAAAATCTTAAAATTTTAGTAGAAAAAGTTACAAATAGAGAGTTAAAAGAACTAGATTTGTTAATGATGAGTAAGCCAAAAGAAACTGCTAAGGAATATGTGGAAAGTCTTGTAAAAACAGCAAAAAGAACTTTAGAGAGCGTTTTTACAAAACCATACAAAGAGTTTATAACTAATTTAGGAAATTTACTTAATTTCAAGGACTTAAAATATGATACCCCTATAAATGAGCTAGAACGCTATTTAAACGCAAAAACGACTAAAAACGAGCAAACTATCGAACAAAATCAAGAAAACGCGTCAAAACGCGAAATTGAGCTTAAAAACGAGCATAATAAAAGAATACAAGAATTACAAAAAGTATTTCAACCGACTATCGAAGCTTGGAAAGGTTACACAACTGATTTTAAAAATAAAGAAAATGCAGAGAGAGCAAAAAGGTCTCACGATAAGCTAGAAACGCTATATAATCTTAATTTTACTGATTATACAAATGCAGATTTTGAAACAAAATATAATCAAGCAATAACAAAATTTGGGCTAGAAAAAGTTACAAATGAGAAAAAACAAGATAAAGGCTTTTCAAGATGAAACACCCTTTCCCTTTTCTCTAAACAAAACGCACCTTATAGGTGCTATGTTTTGTGTAAATGGGGTGCGGGGGCGTGAAGCTTTCCTAGAGAAAGCGAACGAACAAGACCCCGCCCTATTGTATATAAAATAATAAATTTATTTATTTACGCGTGTGCGTGCGTATGCGTGTGCGTGCGTTTTTTAAATTTTTATATATTTTTATATATTTTTAGGGGGCTTTCAAACGCCTATGTGGTGGGAGCTAGCGAAATATTAAAAGGGCAAATTGGGAGTATTAAAAGGGCAAATTGGGAGTATTAAAAGGGCAAATTGGGAGTATTAAAAGGGCAAATTGGGAGTATTAAAGGGCAAAATATTGACAATAGCCCTTTTAATATGTTACAATAAAAAATCCGCCTTGAGTTTTACTCTTGGCGGAAATTTATCAATCAAGGCTAACT
>NZ_JAKMTB010000019.1 GCF_025772985.1 Campylobacter sp. CNRCH_2014_0184h
CACTATTAATGCTCAAAACGTTACTTTACAAGGTAATAAAGTAATGTTAAGTGCTGATACTAGTTGGGATGATAAAATGAAAAATCAAACAGGCATAATATCAGCTAATGAAATAAACTTACAAGGCAATGAAGTTTATGTAGATGTAGGTAATATAAATGGAGATCAATTAAAAAGCTTAAAAATACAAGGAAGCAATGGTAATAATTTTAAAGGTTCTATGTATTTAAATGCTAGTGGATATTATTATAATCCTAGTTCTTTTAAAGTGTTTGATAAATATACAAACACAAATAACAACTTTAAAGTATATAAATATGTAGGCATAGGCTCTGATTTAGATTGGTGGCACTTTGCTAAAGGGTGGAATGAAAATAAAGAAGGTTTTAGAGATACAGCTAGTGAGTATAGACTTACTAATGATATAGATTTTAATGGAAATCAAGGTAAAGGCGAAGAAGGAAGAGATTGGCAAAACTATGCAAATTATTGTATAGATGGATATGGTTGTACCAATATGATAGTTGGACTTAACAGAGATAGTGCTTTTAATAAAACATTTGATGGACAAGGATTTGCGCTTAAGAATATTAATATAGATACAACTAATCTTGAATATATACCTGAGTATATAGGTATATTTGGATATGCTGAAAGAGCTAATTTTAGAAATATTAATGTAGATTATATGGATGGTGTGATTAATGCTACTGGAGGTGTGCATGCTGGTGGGTTTGTTGGATTTGCAAAAGATAGTTATTTTAATAAAATAAGTTTACAGGGTATAGATAATATGAAAACATCTACCGGTAATACAGGTGGTTTTGCAGGAGGTATATATGGGGGAGAATTTAAAAATATATCTTTAAGTGAGATAAAAAATATTTATAATGACTCTTCTTATTATTTATCAGCTGTTGGTGGTTTTGCAGGAGGTGTTGATGATGCTAAATTTGAAAATATATCTTTAAATAAGATGGGAGATATGAGTGCTGTTGGAGCTAGAGGTGGTTTTATCGGTCGTTTTGTAGGAAATGCTCGTGGTTCAACATTTAAAAATATTTCCTTAATTAATATGGGAGATATAATAGTACAACAAAAATATTATGGCTACAGCATCGGTGGTTTTATTGGTCAAGTTATCGATGGTGCCAAATTTGAAAATATATCTTTAAACGGAATGGGGGATATAACATTCTCAAACTCTTCCTTAACTATGTCAGCAGAAACTAGTATTGGTAGTTTTAGTGGAGTTGTTATTAATGATAGTGAGTTTTATAATATATCTTTAAATAATATTGGAGATATAAAACTTTCTGGTGTTTTTAATCAGAGTATTAATGCTGGTGGTTTTGTTGGTTGGGTTATGGCTTTTGATGGTAGCAGTGTTGTATTTAATAATATATCTTTAAATAATATTGGAAATATAAATACTGATAGTCCATGGGGTAATCTTGGTGGTTTCGCTGGTGAAATTTCAGGAAATATCACTTTTAAAAATATTTATATGTATTTTAACGAAGGTGTAACTATAGAGGGAACAACAGATAATGGAAAATTTGTTGGTGATATGGGTGGTGATAGCCAAATTAAATTTGACAACATCCACATCTACCATCATGAAAACGATTTAACTAATGCAACAGCTGATCAAGACTACTGGGGTGATACTGCTGATAAAATCCAAATTCACACTTACAACAATAGCAATAAAGATGAAGTTTATAAAGATTTTCAAGATAAAGCTAATACCATATCCAAACCTATGCTTCCTATAGTACCACCACCATCTAAACCTTCTGAAGATATGAATATCCCTGATGTAGAAGATATTAAAAACGAAACAGCCACTTTAGGTGAAAATGATTTAATTAGCAAAGATATATGGGATTATATTATAAATGATATTGATAAGGTTCATTATAATATAGATATTAGATTATTAGCTAAATTATTAAATGAGTATAGTGATATATCAAATAAAACAGAAGATGAGCAGGTTAAATTTATAACCACATATTTAGGCGTAAAAGAAAACGATGCTAGAGCATTATTGCAAAGCTTGAGCTTTTTAAATGCATACAAAAATCATGACATAAGCAAAGCTAATTTTGAAAGTGAAACAGTAAAAGAAGACTTTGCAAATTCTTTCGATAATGCTGAAACTAAATTTACAAACTTTAACAATAAGAAAAACAAACTGTATGATGAGCTTAAAGTTCTTAATGAAAATATAGTATCAAAAGGTTTTAATATTGAGCACTTGCTTGATGAAAATCAAGAAGAATTAGCTAAAGCTATAAAAGCTTATAATGATTATGTAGTTTTAATAGAAAAAGGCTTGGCAAATGAAAACGACCCTTTATTTGTAAGTATTAAAAATACCATTATAAAACTTAATACTGAAGCTAAAAATCTTTATGCGCAATTGCTTAATTATAAAGATCAACTTCAAGATTTTAA
Source organism: Campylobacter sp. CNRCH_2014_0184h (assembly GCF_025772985.1). Classification (NCBI taxonomy): domain Bacteria; kingdom Pseudomonadati; phylum Campylobacterota; class Epsilonproteobacteria; order Campylobacterales; family Campylobacteraceae; genus Campylobacter; species Campylobacter sp. CNRCH_2014_0184h. The sequence continues at coordinate 2,464 of NZ_JAKMTB010000019.1, forward strand.
AGATAATAACAAATTTGAAAAAGTTATCATAGCTGGAGATTTCAAAACTATTCCTTTATTAATAGCTCCTGATGTTAATAGACCTATTGATGGCGGTGGTGAAATAGAAATACCTGATAAACCTATTGACCCAG
>NZ_JAKMTB010000020.1 GCF_025772985.1 Campylobacter sp. CNRCH_2014_0184h
AAATTTAATAATAATGATGTATATGATTATAATCTTGATACCTATAAACTCTTAAGTGGTAAAAACTTCTATGGCCAAATGGCTACTAATAAAAACCTTTCAAATATCACTTTAATCTATGATAATCCTAAAGATAAAACTCATTCTAAAATGAATGATTTATATTTTAAACAAGACATACTCACTCCAAGTATTAAAGAAGATATTTTTGTAGTTAATGGCTTTCATAGTTCCAACTCAGCTAATACTACCCTAAATCAAATCAGCTATATACCTTTTTTAGTTTCTGCTTATACCTTTAATGCAAAAGCTAATAATAATACCTTAGTATTAAAAGCAGGAGAATTATCTTCAGTATATTATTTAAAACCTACTGATAAAGAAGTAATTAATCCTAAAGCTACGGGTTTAGATAATAAATATAATTTTCTAATCACTCCAGCCATAGCTAGAAAAGGTGAAGTAAGCAATAATACTTTAAACTTCTTAAAAGATGCCTATGTAAATATGGGTGTTGAAAACACCTATACCTTACCTTTAAATGGTGCTCCTTATATCTTAGGTGCTTTTGGTGTAGATGCTAATGCTAATAATAATACAGTTGTATTAAACAAGGGAGTAAAGATAGACTTTCATACTACCCCTTATAGACAAAGCATGCTAGGAGATAATATCTTTGATGAGAGAATGACTCATGTAACAGGAGCTATTACTTATAATGGCAATGCTAAAAATAATAAGGTTATTATAGATGGAGCTTCTTTATTAGTACATGGTCCAAGTGGAGCTTATTCAACATCAGCTGCTACTCACTTAGGAGGAGCTTTTGTAGATGTTAATAATAATCAAAGCTATGAAGTAAGTAATAATAGTGTATTAATCAATGATTTAAAACTAGATTTAAGAGTAGATACTAAAAATACCCCATTAGCTTATAATGCCATCTTAGTAGGAGAAATCTATGGGGGTAAAATCATACAAGGTAATGCTTATAAAAACACTATAGATATAAAAGACTTACAAACCTTATTAGCATTAAATACTAATGTAGAAGTAAAAGCTCTTTTAGACTTTTATGCAGGTATGACTAATAATGGTATAGCTAATGATAATAATATTAATATTAATCTAAAAAAGCCATTTGAGATTAATTCTAATTTTACAGGTAAAAATGAGTTTAATCTTTATGGTGGGGTAGCTACTAAAGGAGCTAATAATAATAGTATTAATATCAATGGGGATTTAACCCAAGGACTTACTGTTGAAAACCATCAAGATAAAATTCAAATCACAGCAGCACAAACTCTAAGTTCTAAAGCAAATAATAATAGCATTGTTATTAAAAACTCAAACATAGCTATACCTTTATACTTATATGGAGTAAGTAAGGTTAGTTTGGATAATAAAGATTATTATGCAAGTAGTGCTAATGCTAATAGTATAGTTTTAGATAATGTAAAATCAGGTAGAAACCTCACTACTATTATAGAAGCTGATAATTTAGAAAAAAACACTATAAAATATAATCTTGTACAATCTTTATCCAATGCTTCTAATATAGATAAAGGTTCTAAAATCATTTTAAGAGCCAATGAAAATGCTAATAATAATACTTTAAACATTAAAGATTATTCAAGTGCAGCTAGCTCTAATGTTTATGTTATTAATGCTAAAACTGAAAGTGCTAATAATACTTTTATCTTTGATAATTTAGCCCTAGGTACAGCTTCTGATAAAAGAGAAGGGGAAATAGTAATTAGTGCAGGTATAGCTAAGAATACTCATGATAATTATACTCATATAAATAATTTAAATATAGATGAGTATAAAAACAACAAAGCTATATTTATAAGTGCTTCTGGTGTATATAGTGAAAATGATAAAAGCTATAATAATACCTTATATCTAAGTGGTAATACTAATATTTTTAATAATACTAATATAGAAGTATTAGCAGGTAGCTTTTTACAAACTAAAGAAGATGATAGCTTTGTATCAAAAGCTCTAATGCATAAAAGTGGTACTAATAATCATTTAGTATTAAATACAAGTATCAAAGCAAATACTATTAATAACTTTGATCATTATAGCTTTATCTTAAAAGATGATACTAAAACTTATTTAAGTGCTAAAGAAGCTATTAATCTTTCTAAAGATAGTTCTATTAATGTATATACAAGCAATAATGTAAAAAATAAAAGCATTATTTTAATGCAAAGTGAAAAAGGCTTTGTAGATGCAAACAATAAACATCTAAATCAAAAAGATTTACAAAGCTTATTAGAAACTATTACTAAAAACAATCAAAGCTTACATAAAAACATCAAAGCAAAAGTTCAAAAGGCTAAATACACTCTAAGTGTAAGTAAAGATGCAAAAAGCATAGTAGTGAATTTAAACTAAAGCAATATACCAAAAGGATTAATTATGAAAAAGCTAGCAAATCACATCATACTCTCAGGTGTAACGGTATCAATGTTATT
>NZ_JAKMTB010000021.1 GCF_025772985.1 Campylobacter sp. CNRCH_2014_0184h
TATAGGTAAAGATGCACAGGTTAATTTTAAAGGAGATGGACAGCATAATTACCTAAACATTGCTCATGGTACAGATAAATCTACCATAGAGGGTGTATTAAACGCAGGTGGTAATAATGTCTTTTTAATTAATCCTAATGGGGTAATCATTACTAAAACAGGAACTATCAATGCTAATCGCTTTGTGGCTTCGACTTCGTCTTTAAAACCAGAAGACTTTGATAAATTTAAAGCACAAGGTGCAACTTTTTCTCCAGTATTTAAGCCACACAAAGCAGGTAATGTAGTAAATATGGGTACTATTAATGCTAATGATGTATTACTTATAGGGAATAAGATTTTAATGCAAGGATATCTTAATACAAAAGATAAAACTTTTAATCAAGTTACAGCATTTGATAAGGACAAAAAAGCAAATATACATTTGGTTGGAAACGAAGTGCATGCTGATATTGCTACTTTTAAAGATATAGAAAAACTAGCTATTACTGCTAAAAATAATGGATCTTTATATTTAAATGCTACAGGATATTATTATAATCCAACTTCATTTAAAAATTTTAATTATGAAATGAAAAGTTATAATAATGCACAAGATCAACATGGTAGACCAATTATAGTTCATCACAATAAAGATAATTTTAATAATGTAAAATATGTAGGCATAGGCTCTGATGTTGATTGGTGGCACTTTGCTAAAGGATGGAATGAAAATAAAGACGGTGTTTTTAGAGATACAGCTAGTGAGTATAGACTTACTAATGATATAGATTTTAATGGTAATCAGGGTAAAAACTATGCCAATTATTGTATAGATGGATTAGGTTGTACTTCTATGATAGTGGGAAGTATAATTGGAAAAGATTATGATTGGTCTAATCAGCTCGATGATGCTTTCAATAAAACATTTGATGGACAAGGGTACACTTTAGAAAATATAAATATGAATATAACTTCCAACTCATCGCTTGATAGTATAGGCATATTTGGAACAACCAATGGAGCTACCTTTAAAAATATCAACATAGATTATATGAATGGAGAGATAAAGTATTCTAATAACACACATCAAGATGGATCAATCGGTGGATTTGTAGGATATAGTCGCAATAGCACCATTGATAATATTTATCTTAAAAATATTGACAAGATAAGTGCAACAAATATTGGTGTAGTTGGTGGATTTACAGGAATGTGGAGTGCATATGAAGAAGAACAAGCAAATATATCCAATGTAACCTTAGAAGGTATAAAAGAAATTGATGTCACAAATGCGACTGGTAATATAGGTGGATTTGCTGCAATGCTACTAGGAGGGAATATAAAAAATATTTTTTTAGATGTAGGTGACATAACTATAAATTGCTTAAATAACGGCGACGGAGAAAGACAATACGGTGGTTTTGTTGGTTTTGGAAGTGGAAATATAAACAATATTTACATCAAAAATATTGGCGATATAAATATATACAGTCATGTTAATGACTATTTTCATATAGGTGGATTTGCTGGACATTTGGATGGCGTAATTTCAAATATTCATATTGGTTCTATTGGAAATATAATGTATACATCAAGCAATAATATTACTTCTAGTTATTTAGAAATAGGTGGCTTTTTAGGAAGTTCGATGCTATTAGGTGGACCTGGCCCAAAACTTACTATAGATAAAGTTGTTATCGATAAAATAGATGGTATTTTTATAAATAATACTTCACAGTCTTCATCCTCTGCTTTTTCTATAGGTGGTTTTGCAGGATATCTTTATAATATGGAATTGTCTAATATAAAAATTAAATCCATTGGAAATATTGACTATAAAGGAAATTTGCCACAATATTCATATATTGGAGGATTTTTTGGAGAAGCTAGCAATGGAACTTTCAACAACATAGCCATAAATAACGCAGAAAAAATTCAACTACAATATGGTACTTTTGGAGGTTTTGGTGGAAGGACTGATTGGTCTGCAAATTTTAAAAATATTTATATGTATTTTGACAAAGGTACGACCATAAATGGAACAATGGCTAATGGAAAATTTGTTGGCTATGTGGATGATAATAATCAAATTCAATTTGATAATGTTCACATTTACCATCATGAAAATGATTTAACCAATGCAACAGCTGATCAAGACTATTGGGGTAACACCAATAATAAAATTCAAATTCACACTTACAACGATAGTAATAAAGATGAAGTTTATAAAGATTTTCAAGATAAAGCTAATACTATATCCAAACCTATGCTTCCTATAATGCCACCACCGTCTAAACCATCTGATCCTACAGATCCAACCGATCCAAATGTCATCTTAGATACTGATGATATTATTAGTGAAGATATTATCAATCAAATCATATCCGAATTAAAAGATAAATTT
>NZ_JAKMTB010000022.1 GCF_025772985.1 Campylobacter sp. CNRCH_2014_0184h
TTACCCTCACTTTTTTAAAAAATTCCAAAACTTTAAGTCACTTTGCAAAGGCTTATAGGGGTAAAATATTAAGAATACTAGCAAGTAAAAATATACATAGTAAAGAAGCTTTACTAGAAAACCTACCTAATGATTTAAAAATAAAAGAAATTAAAATACAAGGATTAAAAGAGGAAATAATTTTAGATATAGTAAGCTAAGCCTTTTGGCTTAGCTTTTATAATTAGAATTTGTATAGAGCTTCAAGTCTGATGAATTGATCATCTCTATCATCAACGCCTTGTTGATTTAAATCTTCTGTTAAGTAAGAATAGAATCCACTAAATGTAAGTTTAGGGCTATAAGCATAAGATACTCTTGCAATATATTCGTTTTTATCGATATCATTCATACCTGTTCTTTCTGTTTTACCACCAATATAATCAAATCCTACTCTTAAAGTTTCAGCAAAAGTATAACCTAAACCTGCAAAATAGAAGAAGTTTTCGCCATGGCTACCTCTTAAATCACTACCTTCAGAATAGAAAATTTGTTCACCTGGAGCAATTACACTACCTTTATCTTCTAAAACAACAACACTTGTTTTATCTTTATCACCAAAGCCAACTACACCTGCTTGAAAATCAAATGCAGAAATATTTGCTTGGATTTGAGCAGCGTAGAAATTTCCATTTTCTAATCCTAAGCGATCTTCTTTGTCACTGTCTAAGCTATTTCCTAAGTATTGAGCTTGGATTTTGAAGTTCATGTCATTGAATGCAAATTTATAGCTAGCATCTACTGCATATAAGAACGCCCAGTTGTTTGAATAAGCAGCCCATACTTGGAAAGCAAATGGATCAAAATCACCTAATACAGCAGCACCATAAAGAGAAGCTTTACCTAGGCTAATATTAGTATTAAAATCTCCATCATCTGTATAATTGAAGCTATCAAACCAGTAACCTGCAAAAGTTAAACCTTCGATAGAATTGTTAAGAACTTTAGCTCCTGTACCTACTGCATCATCAGTCCAAATTGAGTCAACTTCCATTTTACCGAAAAGTACATTTGTAGCATAAGCTTCGTTAGTGTATTCTAAGTAAGCTTGGTTAACAGCAAATGTGCTATGAGTATCAGTTTCAGCATTTCCAAAACCAGGTTCTTTTGTATTGCCATATTGGAATTGAACAAAGGCTTTGAAATTATCATCTAAAGCTGCTTTAAAATTGATTTGTGATTTAAATCTATGTCTGTTTTCTTTAACACCATTATAACCATTAGAAACAGCATTTCCTTGTTCTAATCTATCAGATTCAAATCTGTATCTGAACATACCTGATACATCAACATCTTTTATAGCTTCTTCAAGTGAAACAGCGTTAGCTGCTGAAAAAGCACCTGCAGCTAACGCTGCTACTAAACTAAGTTTAACTAGTTTCATGAGAATTCTCCTTATTAAAATTAAAACTATGGCTTGTATTATATCATAGTTTTATATGAGAATTCTTAAAGTAAACAAAAATATGTATTTATTGGGATATATATTTGAAGTTATAGCGCGTTGTTATACTATAATTATTAGTATATAATGATTATAGTTTAGATAATCAAACTATATTTAAGTTAAATCTTTAAAATTATAATTTAATTTTATTCCTAATTTTATATTTTATAAATAATCTCATTCATATTTAAAACTAAATATCTTTAAAGATCTAGTAAAAACTAGATCTTTAAAAACTAAGGAGTTATCTATGAATGTTTGCTTTTACAGATGTAATTATGCTCTTTGATAGTTAATGTTTGGAAACTGGG
>NZ_JAKMTB010000023.1 GCF_025772985.1 Campylobacter sp. CNRCH_2014_0184h
GAGTATATTAATGAATACTCGTATTAAATAATATTTTGATTAATCAATAATAAATATTAAAAAATAAAAACTCTTAATTTTAAAAAAAACAAATCAAAAGGAACAAACAACCATGAAAAAACTCTTATTTAGCACTATAGCAATTAGCTCTTTAGTCTATGCTAATAATGGAAGTATTACCATAGCTAAAAATGATATAGAAAAGGTTATAGAATTATCCCCTGATAGAAACCTCCCTCAAAACAAAGCCATCAAAGAAAATCTAAAAACTAAAGATGATTATATAAAAAGCCAAGAAGCTAAAAAAGACTTTGAAGAAAAAAAGAAAGAATTAAAAGAAAAACTAAATCAAGAAGAGGAAGCTAATGGGGAAACTAACAATCAAACTAATAACACTACCAACCCAAATAACCAAACTAGCATTAATACTACTAATACAAACAATGATAAAACTAATACTAGTGTAAATGATAATAATTCTAACTCAACTAATAATAGTGATATTACTAATACAAATAATCAAACTAACAATAGTTCTAATAATAACACTACTAATACAAACAATCAAACCAATAATACTAACACCCCTACCACTAAAAAAGTAATAACCAAATATAAATTTGTTATCACTAATGAAAACACTAGCTTTGAAAAGCTAGGTATTAAAGAAGAAGATTTACAATTACTTATTAGTGAGTTTAGCACTAAAAGATTTAGCTTACAAGATTTACAAGATATATCTAATATCATTGCTTATTATTTCCAAGTTAATGGCTATCCTGCAGCAACAGCTTATGTACCCCAACAAGAATTTGAAGATAGTGTACAAATAAACATAGCCTTAGGAACATTAGGTAAGTATATAATAAAGAATAAAACTACTATAAAAGATTATTTTTTTGAAAGTAAGCTTAATGAAAGAATCAAAGGTAAAATCATCTCTACTAAACTCATAGAAGATAGTGTATATAAAGTCAATGAAATGTATGGAGTACAAACCCTAGCAGGTTTACAAGCAGGAGAGAATGTAGGAGAAACTGATGTAGTTATAGAAGTAGTTCCTGATACTAAGGCTAATGTATTATTATATGCTGATAATTATGGTATTGAAAGTGCAGGGGATATTAGAGCTGGTATTAGTATGGGATTTAATTCTATATTTAATATGGGAGATTATTATAATTTTTACTTACAATCAAGCAATGAAAAACAAATTAACTATGGAGCTAGTTATACTTTCTTTTTAGGAAATTTAAAAATTACTCCAAGTATATCTCAAGGATCTTATTCTTTGGGTGGAGATTATAAAGAAGTTGGTTTTAGTGGTACTTCTAGAAATTTCGGTGTAGATTTTTCTTATCCTATGTGGATTAATACTAATTCCTCTTTATATCTTACTTCAAGTATTTATCATAAAATATTAAAAGATGAACCTTTCTCAAATATATTTGAAGGTTATAGTATTGAAAAACATTCTAATGTAGGTAGTATGGGTTTAGAAGGTTTATTTAGAGGATTTGAAAATAATACTTTAAGTTATAGTGCTAAGATAAGCATAGGTAAGGTATATGATGATGGTAATTCTTTAAGTTCTTATACTTCTAAAAATGGAGGCTTTGGTTGGTTTAGAAAACTCAATGCTAGTGTGAATAATTATTATAGTATTAATGAATACATTACGCATACTTTAAATATAAACTATCAAAAGGTATTAGGGAATTTTGAATTAGATCCTTCTGAGAGTTCCTCTTTAGGTGGAGCTTATGGAGTAAGAGCTTATGATAATGGAGA
>NZ_JAKMTB010000024.1 GCF_025772985.1 Campylobacter sp. CNRCH_2014_0184h
ACTTTCTCTCCAGTATTTAAACCACACAAAGCAGGTAATGTAGTAAATATGGGTACTATTAATGCTAATGATGTATTACTTATAGGGAATAAGGTAAGTATAGATGGTGGCCATATCAATGGCAAACATAATGATAATGTTAGCGGTGATGCTTTAAAAAATCCAAGTGGTAATACAGCTGATAAAATTCATTTGGTGGGGAATGAAGTCAATATATTAGTAGATGGAATTAAATCAGATTCTATTATAGCTAGTGCGTATGTAAAAGGTTCTTTACAACAATCTACTACATCTTATTATAACTATGGTGAAAAAGGAGTTAATTTTGAGACTAATGAATATAGTAATATAGATAAAACAAATTTAGGTAATAAAAAATTAGTAACTAAAGATAAATTTGAAAAACACGCAACTATAGGTTCTGATGTTGATTGGTGGCACTTTGCTAAAGGGTGGAATGAAAATAAAAATAATATGAGAGATTTCTTTGGTACTTATAAATTAGTAGATGATATAGATTTTGGTGGTAATCAAGGTCAAAACTATGCCAATTATTGTATAGCTCCGGGGCAATGCACATCTATGATGGTTGGTATTAGAAATTCTGCGTCATTTAATAAAATTTTTGATGGTCAAGGATTTACTTTAAAAAATATCAATATAAATATAACAGGAGATAATAATACGCCACATACATTTGATGTAGGTATATTTGCAGTTGCAAGTGGAGCTACTTTTAAAAATATTAATGTGAATTATATGGGTGGTGGTATAGATGTAACTGGACTCAATAGCGCTGCTGTTGGTGGTTTTATTGGAGCTGTTTCAAATTCTTCATTTGAGTATATTTCTATTAATAATATTAAAAATATGAATAGCGGCAAAGTTACTACGCTCAATTTAGGAGGCTTTGCTGGTATCATTTCTAATGGTAGAGTTAATAATGTAACCATAGATAAAATAGAGAGTATTTATATTAGCAACAACACCGCTGCTTCTTATGTTGGTGGATTTGCTGGAGATTTGTTTGATGGATTATATGAAAATATATCTTTAAATAGTATAAAAAATATTGAGAATCAAACTTATGGAGTAGTTATTACTGGTGGATTTGCCGGTCAATCTCATGGGCAATATAGAAATATTTCTTTGAATAATATTGGAAGTATTAATAATGTATATTCGCGTTATCTATTTTCTTTTGCTGGTGGATTTGCAGGTGCAATACTTGGCCGGGATTCAAACTATGATAATATTTCTTTAAATAATATTGGAAATATTAATAGTTATACGGCAGAAGGTGTTGAATCTTTTGCTGGTGGGTTTGCTGGTGAAATTTCAGGAGATAGCACTTTTAAAAATATTTATATGTATTTTGACAAAGGTGCAACTACAGAGGGAACAATGTATAATGGAAAATTTTTTGGCTATGTTGGCGGTGATAGCCAATTTCAATTTGACAACATCCACATCTACCATCATGAAGACGATTTAACTAATGCAACAGCCGATCAAAACTATTGGAATGACTTTAATAATGGCTATGTTTTAGATAAAATAAATATTCACACTTACAACAATAGTAATAAAGATGAAGTTTATAAAGATTTTCAAGATAAAGCCAATACTATTTTAAAACCTGCATTTTACAATCCAAATGTCATCTTAGATGA
>NZ_JAKMTB010000025.1 GCF_025772985.1 Campylobacter sp. CNRCH_2014_0184h
GTATCTAAGATGACATTTGGATCGGTTGGATCGGTTGGTTTAGATGGTTTTTCTATAGTGTTAGCTTTAGATAAAAAGTCTTTATATGCATCGCTTTGAGTAGAATCGTTATAAGTGTGGATGTTTATTTTATCTGAGATATAACCATTTTTATTAAAGTCGTTATTCAAAGGGTCTGAAAAAATCGAATCTTTTTCAATATAATAAATATGAGTATCATCAAAAACCACAGAAGAATTATCATTCCAATCGGTTCCATGAAAAATACTACCATCTATTTTTGTGTTTTTATCAAAAAAAACGTATATTTTGTTAAAATTAATTGTATCTGATGTGCTACCAACAAACCCTGCTACATAAGTGTTTCCTTGACCTATAATATTACCTTTGTAATTAAAAGCAATGTTTGTCAATTCACCTTTACTAATAGAACCCAAAAAACCACCAAGAAATTGCCTATCAGACATATTTTCCTTAATTATTAAATTACCGTTATAATTCAATAAAATATTATCCATTTCTATCCACACAGCACCTCCAATAAAACCTCCCATATTAAGTGAAGGGGATTGTGCTATTCCCCCGGTTCCCCCAACAATGATATTCCCTTTAGAGTTAACTAAAATATTAATTAGAGTGGAGTCACCAAATCTACCTCCAAAGCTACCTATAGCGCTTGAAATAGTTGATTCCATATATGTATCGCCATTTCTTTCCAAGGTTATATTATTAAACCTCCCTTGATATGAAATACCAGCAAATCCTCCAAATACACCCATCGATTTGGCATATATTTTAACATCTCCTAAATTTTTAATAGAAATATTTTCAAAAGTACTAAATTTACCATCTTCACTAAATTCACTCAACACACCAACAAACCCACCAGCAACTATATTTTGATGATTTTTATTAAAAGCATTGATTCCACCGCCCATGTAATCAACATTGATATTTTTTAATGTTGCATTTTCAACTACACCAAATATACCTATACTAGCATTGTCCATATTATCTAGTTTTGTTGTATCTATGTGGATGTTTTTTAAAGTGTAGTTTTGACCATCAAAAATTTTATTAAAATATACATCTCCTGCAATAATCATATTAGTACAACCATATCCATCTATACAATAATTTGCATAGTTTTGCCAATCTTCACCTTCTATACCATATCCTTTGTTGCCACTAAAATCAATATTCCCTACCAATCTAAACTCATCTACATTTTTAATATCACCTAAACCTTCATTCCAACCTTTTGCAAAGTGCCACCATTCTATAGCATTTTTCTTTTCATCTCCCATATTACCCATAGTTAGAGCTTTTTTGAAATTAGAGCTTCCTATATGAGTTGTACCACTAGAATCTTTATAATTTACTACATTTACTTTTACATTATCGCCAAAGCTATAATTATTATTTGCAAAATTGATCATTTGTTTTTGTAAATAACCACCCTCTGTAGCTGTTACATTGATAGTGGAATTTAAATTTGTACTATCTGCGTCTATATATACATTTTTTCCTACTAAATGTGTAGTAGATTTTTCATTACCTAATTTACCACCTTGTATATCTACCTTATTCCCTATAAGTAACACATCATTAGCATTAATAGTA
>NZ_JAKMTB010000026.1 GCF_025772985.1 Campylobacter sp. CNRCH_2014_0184h
GGATGCTAGAAAGAAAAAGTTTTAAATAATTGACTAAACCCTTAATGGGTTTAGTTTGATATAAAGGTGGGTTGATTAGTAAACTAATTAGCTTAGTAAGACTTTCAAATTTAATTTCTTCAAATTAACAATCTTTTTACAGAATTTACAATATTAAATCACAATTAATTTTTCATTGCAAAAAATATTTTTATAATTACAAAAATATTTTATAGGAGAAAAGCAGTGAAAAGTGTTAAAATAAAAGTTGCTTTGATTGCAAATATCATAGCAATTGTGTGCCTTTTGATTCTAGGAATTGTAACATTTATTTTTGTTAAAGATGCTCTTTTTCAAGAAATTGTTAATTCTGAGCAAAATCGTTTAATTTCTACAAAAAATCTTATGGCTAATTTCAAAGATGATACGTCTGATTCGTTAAAAAAACTAAGCGAAACTATACTTAGACACCCTTATTCTGATTTAAATTCTGCTGAAAAATTAATGGATAACATAGGCTATCAATTAAGATCATTCAGAGATTCTGGTAATTTTCTAGCGGTTTATCTAGCTCAACCAAATGGAGAATTAATAGTAAGTGATCCAGATAGTGATAGCAAAGGCTTAGACTATGGAATTTATGGAAAAGCTGATAATTATGATGCAAGAACAAGAGAATTTTATATAGAAGCAATGAAAAACAATAGCCTATATATCACTCCTTCTTATATTGATGTTACAACAGGTTTACCTTGCTTTACCTATGCCATGCCAATATATAAAGATGGTAATTTTATAGGAGTATTGGCAATTGATGTTTTGGTTAAAGATTTAGAAGATAGTCTTAAACAAATGCCAGGTGCTTCTTTTATTTATGACAAAAATCGTTTTTCATTTGTTTCAACAAATAAAAATTATATTGGAAGCGATCCAAATGTTGCCATTGTAGCAGATGGATTTAGCAAAGTAAAAGATGGTGAACCATTCTTTTATACTAGCAAAGAAGGAAACGAAAGACTTGCAATGTGTGATAACATAGATGGATATACAGTATGTAACATGGCTTATATTGATACAATTTCTCAATCAAGTGAGAAAATAGCCTATATACAAGCCATTATTGTTATTTTTACAAGTATTGCAAGTATTGTTTTACTTTATTTCATCATCTCTTATTATCTATCACCTTTACAAGCTATACAAAATGGTCTTAGTTCTTTCTTTGACTTCATCAATCATAAAACTAAAGATTCTGCTATGATAGATGTTAAAAGCAACGATGAATTTGGAGTAATAGCAAAAGCTATTAATGAAAACATCACTAAAACTAAAAATGCATTAGAACAAGATGCTAAAGCAGTAGAACAATCAGTAGAAACCGTTAGAGAGGTTGAAG
>NZ_JAKMTB010000027.1 GCF_025772985.1 Campylobacter sp. CNRCH_2014_0184h
AAACCATAGTTTTGGTTTGGTTTTTTATTTCTTATTATATTTTTAATTACTTTATTTGCCTTTTTGTTAAATAGTTTTTTTACATTTAAATAGAATATTTTTTTATTAAAAATAATATAAGATAATTTTTATCTTGAACTACACAATCTATAAACAAGGATGATTTAGATGGGAAAAATTACCAAAACTCTAACAAGCAAACTTACTTTTTTTGTATTTTTAGCAATTATAGCTATTTTGTTTATAGCAAATGCTTTTAATTATATTGAAGTAAAACATGATGTACAAAAACTCATTAACGATATACAAATTAAAACCATGCAAGATGTTTTAAAAAGCTTTGATGATTACACTGCCTCAAGAAGTGATGCTATAAAAGCTGTTGCAGCTGAAATTCAAAAAAAACCTAATGCAAGTTTAGAGGAAATCTATACTATGGTTAAAGTCGCAAAAGAAGCAAGTCGTTTTGATGTTTTATATGTAGGACTTGCCAAAAACGGCGCAATGATTAGATCAAATGGAAATCATCAAATGCCTTCTGATGGATATGATCCAAGAACTAGAACTTGGTATACAAGCGTTAGCACTGGAGAAGATAAAGTTGTTGTTTCAAAACCTTATATAGCTCCAAGTCTAAAAGCTCCTTCTTTGGCTTTTTCATATCCTATTGTTGTAGATGGTAAATTTATAGGTGCAGTTGGTGGAAATTACGATTTAAATACTTTTTCAGATAATGTATTAGCAATGGGAAAATCACAAAGTGGTTATACAGTTGTTTTAGATGATGAAGGTACTGTATTGTTTCATGAGTCTTCAAAAGCATTGCTGACAAAAGATGATTTATCTCAAAACATTATAAAATCCTATCTTTCTACTCCAGAAGGTAAAAAAGGACAACTTTCCAATGAGCCTATGATTATTGAAGATGGAACTGCTCCACGCAAAGCAGTAATATGTCAAGAATCATCAACAGGATACAATGTATGTGTAATAGCAGATGAAAAAATTTATAAAGATCCGGTAAATAACGCTTTGATAAAACAAATCATTATAGGAACCATAAGCTTAATAATAGCTCTTGTAATCATAAGATTTATGATTAATTATAATTTATCTCCTCTCAAAAAAATA
>NZ_JAKMTB010000028.1 GCF_025772985.1 Campylobacter sp. CNRCH_2014_0184h
AGTTTTAGTGCGAAAGGAGATGGATCTTCTCAATTTGCTGCATTTGATTCTACAAAAAATATAGCTGCTAAAGATCAACAAGCAGGTGTTACTACACTTAAAGGTGCAATGGCTGTAATGGATATAGCTGAAACTGCTATTACTAATCTTGATCAAATCAGAGCTGACATCGGTGCAGTGCAAAATCAAATCACAGCTACACTTAATAACATCAGTGTAACTCAAGTAAATATCAAATCAGCTGAATCAAATATCAGAGATGTAGACTTTGCAGCAGAAAGTGCAAACTTTGCCAAGTACAACATCCTAGCTCAAAGTGGATCTTATGCTATGAGTCAGGCTAATGCTGTACAGCAAAATGTAATGAGATTATTACAATAGTTAAGAAACCCAAAACACCTTGAATATTCAAGGTGTTTTTCTCTCACCTTTTATTTTATTTCCCATTTGCTTTCTTATATTTGGAACACTTATTGCTTTTATAGAAATCAAGCAATATTTTGAAAGGATTTAAAATGGGTTTTAGAATAAACACCAACATAGGTGCAATGAATGCACATGCAAATTCAACTATAACAGCAAGGGAATTAGACAAGTCTTTGTCTAGACTTAGTTCAGGTCTT
>NZ_JAKMTB010000029.1 GCF_025772985.1 Campylobacter sp. CNRCH_2014_0184h
TTCTGCTGGGTCAATAGGTTTATCAGGTATTTCTATTTCACCACCGCCTCCAGTTATTTCATCTAAATTAGGATTAGTATTTAATATCACATTAGTAAAAGCACCATTTATTTTAAAATTTTCTCCATATTTTTCACTTGATGTTTTTTTCCAAGTATTTAATATATCTTGGTTGTTATTGATTAAATCTGCTAAATCTTGACTATCTTCCATCAGAGTATCTATTTGTTTTTTTAAGAAAATAAATTCTTTATCATCTGCACTTGCTAAGCCTTTATTGATTAACTCTACATATTTATTATAAGCTTTAATGGTATCATTAAGCTCATTTTGTTTAGCAATGAGATCTTTTAGATAATTATCAGCACCATCTACTAAAGGCTTTAAATCATTTTTTATGAAATTTTTAAGTTCATTGTTTTTTGTTTTAGCTTGATTGGAAACTTCAATAGCTTTATCTCTATTTTTAGAATATAAATCTTTAGCTTCAGCTGTTAGTTTAGATTCATCTATGTTGTTTTTAGT
>NZ_JAKMTB010000030.1 GCF_025772985.1 Campylobacter sp. CNRCH_2014_0184h
GCACTATCATTAGCTATTTTTAAATTCTCTTGAGTTACATGATCAATTTGAGCTACAGCATCATTTATTTGAGTAATACCTGTAGTTTGCTCTTTAATACTCTCACCCATTTCATTAATAGATTGAACTAAGATATTAGTATTAGCTTCTATTTCACCTAAAGACTTTTGAGTTCTTTCAGCTAGATTTCTAACTTCATCAGCAACAACAGCAAAGCCACGTCCATGTTCACCAGCACGTGCTGCTTCAATAGCTGCATTTAATGCAAGTAGGTTAATTTGATCTGCAATATCTCCAATAATAGAAGTAACATTTTTAATTTCTTCACTTTGAGCAATAACTTCACTAGTTTTATGAGATACATTTTGCATAGAAGAAGTAATCTCTTCTAATGCTGCTGCTGTTTCTTCTAAAGAAGAAGCTTGGCTTGATGAAGAATCAGTTAAGTTCTTAACAGCACTTTGTAATTTACCACTTTCACTAGCAAGTAAGTTAGCAAATTCAGA